>CAYYEN010000493.1:0-3074 GCA_964470795.1 uncultured Spirochaetaceae bacterium
TATGGAACGGGAGCTATCTGCTCATGACCGAAATTATGAATTCTGGCACAGCCTGAAAAGAGGACTTTCACAAGCATCCGGGGATCGTAGGCATCCTGACCGACGGTGGTGCAGTACGTGTTGTAGAGCCTGTTGAGATCCAACCGGTCGACAACAGCACTGATTATCCGTGCCTTGTGACCTGCAGGAATGAATTCATCAAGGGAGAGGGGGAGCAGCATGGTTTGCCCCTGATTATATGGTTTGAAGCCATCGACCCGGACCATAAGAACACCGTTATATCCTTTTTTGAGGATTTCTTACTCATATAATTGGTGTTTATTCAATATAGTACTTTTGGAGAGTTATGTCCCAGCCTGATGGGAGTAATTATATCGAAATATTTAATTTTGTCCATTGTAAAGAGTAGCCTATGTGCTATAGATCAATTGCTTGTATTATATTGATTATCCTATTATTATCCGCAGGGTGCGCTTCCACAGTAGAAAAAGATTCCACAGCAGAAAAAACAGACGGCAAAGATATTGCACCCCATTTCTCAATAAGTGATGCAGAGTATATATTGACATATGGGAAATGGGATGACGGTGTAACTATAGATGTTAATTTTAAAACAGCCGATCATAAGGAAATTCCCATTGAATCAACAGATTTTCCTTGGGCTGTGAAAATCTACAGAGTCGAAAAACGTGGAGAGGTTTTTGCAAAGTATAAGGGCCTTAATATAGGAGAATTTAAGGGCGAGAGTATGGCAAGTTGCGAAGGAAAACTATGTATTCGAATTGCAAAAAATATTATTGATGTTGATAAAATAGAATCAGAAAGCGGTAATCCTTATGAGCAGTTGGTACCGTTAGGATACGATTTGGAAGTATTCCTCCCAGATGGAAGAACAATGATAGATGAGGGGTTGTTCGCATTTTGGTTCTCAGAAAAATAATAATGATCGTTGTCCCTGTGGAAAACTCCGATCACGATCTCCCCTTTTCAGGATCCCTTTTTCCTGACAGATCACTGAACTCACTGCCATGTCTTTTTGTCCAATAATAAATCCCGGTTGTATACAGAACTATTTTCTAATTCCAAATTTTCGTTTGCTGTTTTTGGAGAAGTTTCAACTTAAAATGGATTATTCATTTATTCTATTGTTTATAATCTTCGCATATGGTTGTAACGTATAAATCGAATATGCTGGATATGTATTGGTATTCACTGAGACAATTATGTTTCGATTTCTAAACACAACAGAAGTATAGGCCGGTTGCTGGAAACCGAAACCTTCATCACCAATCTTTAATGTATCCACTCTTACTTCAGTTACTTTGTTTTTCCTTAAATTGAGTTCCTCTTTTGCCGCATCAATGGTCGCATAGCGTTCCATTGAAACTGTTAGTAGGACAGCATTTGAGCTGGGATAGATAAATTCCGCTTCGTACTTAGTGTCGGTTACCACCGGAGCACCATTTTTAATCCAACCGTGGGGCAGATCATTGATTGTTAAAGCCATTTTTTCAAAGTCTTTAGTCACAACAGTCTCAGCTTGAGATATAGTGGTTGTGGGTGATTGTGTCACAGGTGGAGAGTTTGGCGAGCTCGAATATGCCTCGCTTGATGAACTGCAACCACATACTAGTACTAACGTAAGGACAACAAGGAAAACTAATATAGCGTTTAGTGCACGTCTCATTTGCATTTAAAGTTCCTCCCGCAACCCTAAAAGTCAATCTGGCTGCTCAGGTAAACCCTTATTTATACGATCATAATAAGATTTCGAAACTTCTGCAGGATGATAAAAGCAAGTTAGGACTAGTTAGACTTCTTTTCTAAATTAAAAATTACTACCGTCTTGCAATGATTATATCCCATATACGATAGTGATAAGCATGAATGATGCGAAACCCATGCCGAACAGTATCCCTGTTATTATTCTTAATCTATTATTGCTCTCACGAATCCCAAGATTTTGGCTAAATCCATCAATCAACATCGGAAATATCATTAATAGTGAAATTTGTATGGGAATCCGGAAACTCATAGTGAATATACTTGCACCAAGTAAATATCCCAGCCAGATGCCTAGACATCTAGAGCACATTATGTGTTCGAGCCCAAGAAACTTGACGCAACGATCTTCTCTCCTATGGCAGAGGCAAAAACCAAATGTACGGTTGAATGCTTTAATAGTTATACTTGGCCCTAAATCCTTATCGTTTCTAAAAAAACATTTCATACGTTTACTATTAAAGTAGTTAATATTAAATCATAACTATTTATAAGCAAGAAAAGAATGTGGATGTATGGCGGGAGAAACTGATTACTGCTGTGGAATTGTTGGAACGTTTATCGCAGCTGTTGCGTTAGCTTGGGTACTTGTAAGGTACACTCCGATTCCAGACGATTGGATTGGTGGAATAGTAATTGTGTTTCTAATATTGGGGATCGTGGCACAAGCTGTAAATTATTGGAAGCGGTTGAGACAGGGTTATTAAAATATGGGATCGTGCTCTAACATATGACTGATAATCGATCACAGGGGTCAAAACCAGATCGCAGCGAAAGTGCAGAGAGAACGGCTTTGAGGCGAGAGAATTTGTCGACTCAATCGGACAGGATTACATTCGCCTATACCGTGCCGGCGGTGGGGACAAAGTCATCAAACTTGAAAAGCCCGTGTGGGCGGATCAATGGATGACATACTACGATCTCGAAGTGCCTCACCACCGGCACTGGACCAAACTGAAAGAATAGATCCTGTATCAGAATATTTTTTTACTATTGCTGGCCATTACTCACTACGGGCTACTACTTACTCCCGGTTAGAGTACCAGTAGTGACACGATCGTGGTAGAATTACAGATACCATAGTTACGCGGAGGGATGATTATGTCAGGGAAGAAACTGCCGGAGCTTCCAGAAGAACTTGAAGAGTTCCTGGACAAACCGTATGGTGGCCTATTCGGGAATACCGTTCTCGCTCAGGTCGTCGAAGAGATCGTCGCCGATCCGACGATGGACTATCGGCCCGGGTACCTTGAGGAGATGACGGGCAAAAAGGCCCCCAGCATCAGAGAGGC
>CAYYEN010000494.1:0-2153 GCA_964470795.1 uncultured Spirochaetaceae bacterium
AAAATCGTTGATTTTGAGGGAAGAGTGGGTAAGTAATTGCTTTTTATAATTATTCTATCAGATGTTAAACTATCCAAATTTCCCTTACCTAAAAAATTTTTTTCTTCATCAAATATTTTTACTAATAGTGGCTGTACCTTTGCCATATATTGTCCTCCAATTTTGTATTAATCT
Organism: uncultured Spirochaetaceae bacterium; assembly: GCA_964470795.1. Taxonomy (GTDB): domain Bacteria; phylum Spirochaetota; class Spirochaetia; order Sphaerochaetales; family Sphaerochaetaceae; genus Bullifex. Next base: position 175 of record CAYYEN010000494.1, read on the forward strand.
TCCCACTTAATGATTATGCTGTCACCATCATTAACAATTCCCGTATACGAAGCCCCTTTTCCGTTATGTAAAATAACAATATTTCCTTGAGGATTTGATGGATCTATATCAGTGTAGCTAATCATATCTGCAAAGATGTAAGGGGATTTATCTTCTCTTGTTTCAAGTTCTATTATTTTATCGTTTAGATATACATATATTTTTTCTTTATAGTTATCTGTTTCTACTGTTGGGTCTATTATATTAGTACTTTCAAAATTTTCAGCATCCTGCTTCGTTTCTTTGTATTCTGCATGAGAAATTAAATCGGCAAGATCATTTTGTACTAAATCAATTTTCATTCCATTAATTAAATCTGTTTCTAAATCAATACTATTTCCTTCACAATAAAAAGAATAATATTCTGGATCTATTTCATAGAGCTCAACTAAATGAACTAACTTATTAACATTAATAATTTCAATAACATCAGAATTTCCAATTACATAATCCTTATCTACATCAATATTATTGAGTAAATACTTTGTACCTAAATTAATTTCAATATTATTAAAAACTACTTTCCCATGTACATTAACATAATCAGTATTATCAATAATATCAGAAATTTTAACAATTGGACTCACACCATCAACAGCTGGAATTACCTCTATCACATCTCCAGGATTAATTCTTGTTTCAATATTTGCAGTGTTTGAATTCACAAATATTTGAGCAGGAGTAGAGTACTCTCCCTTATAATAATAATCCTTATTGTTTAATGTAAAGCTTAGATTTTTACCAGAAAAGCCCATTAATCTTCTAGAGTCAAAGCCTGACATAAGCAATGCATCCATGACTTTCATTTGTCTAATGCTATATAGTCTTACCTTTTCGCTATTAACCGTAACACTGAAAAAATCATAATTATTACCTGCTATACTTGAAAAAGCAATACCTATTGGTGTTATCAACTCTGGATCAAAGCTTGTTAATGAGCTTGTATCAACATTTTTTATAGATTCCTTTGTTCCAATAGCTATTCTAAATTCTGGCAATCCCAAATATTCAGATATGTATTTTTTCATTCGAGGCGTTTTACTTCCACCACCTATCAAAAATACAGCAACGGGGGATTCATTGTTTAATTCTATTATTTTCTCACATATTTCCTTACATAAGTTCATTATTGCATCTTCTATAGCTGCTATCACATCATTCTTATCAAGTGTAACATTCATACCAAGTATATCTGTGAATTCAATAGTTGGATTTTCACCAAGCAAGGATAGTTTGATTTTTTCTGCAGTATTGAAGTCTACTATGTAATTCTTCATGATACTTTCACTTATTTCATCACCAGCGACTGTTGCCATGTCATAGCCTATAATGCTTCCATTTTTTGAAACAGCAATATCTGATGTTCCAGCACCTATATCAACTAAAGCAATATTTAAGAGTCTTAAATCCTTTGGTATAATTAGGTTCATAGCTGCAATAGGCTCAAGTGTTAAGCCAGCTACATTGAGCTTGTTTTGATCCATACAAGCATACAAGCCTTCAACGACTATATGAGGTAAGAATGCAGCAATTATTTCTATGCCAACCTTGTCTGCTCTATGACCAACTATGTTAGCAATGGTATTATCGTCCAGTTTATATTCTAAAACACTATAGCCTACACAATAGAAACCTTTACCATCCTTATATTTTTCATAAAAAGCATCATGAGACTTTTGTAATGCTTCCATTTCAAGCTGTGAACGTAGCTCGTCGCTTAAATGCTTCTTTGAATCAACTCTCTTTTCATAGTAAGCCTTTTCTGTCTTTAAGGAGCGTCCTGCAGCAGCAATATAAACATTATCAAGCTTGAAACCTTGACTTGCTTCTAGCTCTTCTTTTACCTTTTGAATTACTCTACTAACCTTTTTTATATCCTCAATCTGACCATCTACCATCGCTCGTTGCTCATGAAAAACTGTTTTAATGTCAATTACCTT
>CAYYEN010000494.1:2163-3074 GCA_964470795.1 uncultured Spirochaetaceae bacterium
CTTAAGAGAATTTTCAACTTTTTTAGCAACAACACCCACAATAGACCTAGTTCCAATATCAAGAGAAAATACTATATCATTATTCATAATTAATACATTCCTTTCCTATTTTGCTGCTTCTTCAACCTTTTTTGCTGTTTCTTCTACCTTATTTGCTTTTTCTTCTATCTTTGGATTGTAGTTTAAAAAATAAACATATATATCTACTATAGTTTTAAAAAGCTCCTCAGGTATTTCACTTCCTAACTCAAGCTGAGAAAGCATAGTTGCAAGCGAGTCATCCTTATAGATTGGAACACCATTTTTTTCAGCTATTTCAACAACCTTTGATGCAACATATCCGCTTCCAGAAGCTACAACAACTGGAGCTGCGTTTTTGCTAGAATTATATTTCAATGCTACTGCACGTTTCGAATTTTTAGGCGATGACATTAATACCACGCTCCTTTATAAATTTTGTTCCAAATACCTCATTGAACTTTCTTTGCTTTGTGCATTCACTAACATAAATATCAGTAATCGATAAATTGTTTTTCTTAACTATATTCATAATATCAGTTTTTATTTTTGAGCTAAAATTCTTTAATGTATTTGGAATAGAAATATCTAGTGAAATTTTGTCGTTTTTAGTTAAAATGACTGTTTCAAAATATCCAACATTTTCTATGTCAAAGTTTAAAAAGATTTTATATAAATCAGTAGTTTCAGCATCTTTTGATGATTTTTTCGAACCATCCTTGACATTTTCTTCGTATACTTCCTTGCTTATCCATAGCTCAGAGAACATGAAAATTCCACTATAATTTACTGGTAAGAAAATATGAACTAATGGAACCTGTACATTGTTACTTGTTAAAAGACTTTCCTGTATGTTTTCAAAGGTTGTTTTATTTTCAGTGTTTTTATTATCC
>CAYYEN010000495.1:0-3061 GCA_964470795.1 uncultured Spirochaetaceae bacterium
CCTTTGCCTATGCTTATGTCTTTATAACAGATAACCCAGAGCTTGTAGATTTTAATATTCACCCAGCTAAAAGAGAGGCAAAGATTAGAAATCTTGCCCTTATTCACCACTCACTTTCAACTCTTGTAAGAGAGAGTATTCCACGAGTCTTTAACACCGTTGAAGCTCAAGAGTTTGAACAACCTTTTTTAACTAACTCTCCTTATATAAAACATCAAGATGAGTTTAGGTCCCCTAACCCCACTTATAAAAACTTTTCCTCTTCTCCACATTTTACTTCTGAGCCGATATTTAATCCCAAACGAAGTAATGATGAAAAACCCACCTCTAATGATTGGCTTGAAAAGGCAAAAGCAATGGCTTTAGCTCAAAGTGTTAAAGCAAAAGAAAGTGAGACTATTTGGGATACAAAAAATGAGAATGAGTTTACCTATTTAGGCCAAGCGTTTAATTTGTTTTTAATCGCGCAAAAAGAGAACAAACTCTATTTAGTTGACCAACATGCAGCTCATGAGCGAATCTTATACGACCAGCTTAAAGCTCAAAGTGATGTTCAAAAGCTACTCATCCCAGTAGAGTTTGAAGTCAGTTCTGATGTAGATGCCTTTTTAAAAGAAAATAGTGATATATACACTAGCTTTGGTATTATGGTTAGTCGAAAAGAAGACTTATTATGGAGTCTTACCAGTTTACCAGCCCTCTGCCGTCCAATTGAAAAACAGATAGTCGACTTCATTCAAACTAGAACCGGTGAGACTGAAGCGCTAGAGAGTGCTCTATATGCAATTATAGCGTGTAAGGCGGCTATTAAAGCCGGAGATGCAGTTGATAGCTATACCGCTAATGCAATCTTATCAAAAGTCTTTAATATGGAAAATCCTTGCTGTCCTCATGGTCGCACCTTTGTAGTTATTCTTGAAGAAGAACAACTTAGAAGGATGGTTGGACGAACTAATTAGATAGCTTGTAAGTATATTTAACGCCTAAGTATTCATAACTTACTTCAACCTGGCTAAAATCTTCTGGCAAGGTTATTTTACTATCTGTTTGTAGCGCTATTTTATCATCCACTCCTTTTATGTAGGAGATGTTAGTAAGTATGTTTTCTTTTAATGGAAGAAGTATGTTATTCTCAATCGTCCATAAACAAGGAGATGAGACAGGAAGTTTAAATGAGCCTTCTTTAAACTTTCCGTTTTCATTTATCACTTTATAATTGTAAGTCATTTCACTATTAGCAAGGTATGGAAGCACTAAACCTGAGAGAGAGTATTCATCTTTATTATTTACTAGAGTGCCTGACCATGTAAGATTATAACAGTCTTTAACTTCCACTTGATAAGTATCTTTTTGGTTAATTATAAAGGTTAAATTAAAGACTTCTTGTGTAGAAGAAGCAGAAGAAGTAACCTCTTTTTGTGCTCTTTTGGAATTTATTTCAAATTCGGTTGGAGCACAAGAGATTACTAAAATTGTTAATAAAATAATTGCTAGTTTTCGCATGCCTTAAGATAGGAGCGAACTGGGTTAGCATAGCTATTTAAGACCATGTTACGAACCTCTTCACTCAAGTGTTCATATTTACGCATAAAAAGCTTGCAATCTGAGTTTTCATATTCAGCTTTAAAACGATCTGTATGCTCTAGATAGTCATAAGCATAGTAGTTGCTTGGCCAGAGTTTATAGGCTAAATGCATACGCTTATCAATTTCTAACGCAACATCATCTGGGGTTGCATAGTCACCCTCAAGAGGTTCACAAAGTGAAACATGAATATTACCTTTATACCCTCTTAAGCCCTTACTCATAGAAAGCACATCTTCATAGCGCTTCTTTTCATAAGTGCCTTTATTTTCCATAGCAACTAATTCTCTTGCCTTGTTGATATCATTAGGGTCAAATTCATAGCTAATAGAAACTGGAACAATATTAACGTTTTTAATTAACTCGCTAAAAGAAATTCCAGATTTTCTCTTAGATAAATATAACATCTTTATGATAGCAGGATGGGTGGTATCGATACCATCTTTACTTCTACCACTCTTTTGAGCAACCCAAATTGACTTATTGTCTTCGGTAATCTTATCTACAAAGTATTCACTCAGACGAATAGATTCTAAGTATTTCTCTTTTAAAGGGAGAGAACGCTTTACAATTACACCACCATTTAAACGGAATAAATCTTCAACTAATTGGTTAGCAAGGAGGTTATCACCGATAGCCATTTCACAAATAGGAAGATTCTCATTAAGGAGTGCGTAATCGAGGAAAGCACAATCGAGGATGATATCTCTATGGTTGGAAATATACAAATAAGCTTTATCTTTAGCTAAAGGAGTCTCTTGTGAAAAACTTATCTTATTTGCAGAGTATTTCATGATATAGGGAATGAAATAACCTGCAGTAATATGACGTTGGAAATCATCATAGCACTTAACAGTTTTAAGCTCTTGTAAGATTTCACCCATTACTTGTTTTTTGTAGTTAACAGACTCTTCATCCATTGAAGGATTTAAAGTTTGTAGCAACGCATAAATAATTTCAGGATGCTGTAAGATACGACCAACCGCTGCAATACAATTTTGCTCATCATAAGGGGCAATATCTTTATACTTTTCAAAATCAAACATTTTAGTTTCCTTTCATTAGTGATTTCATAAATTGAGTTCTTTCCCAAAGCATTGGATCAGCAATGCGCTCTTGAGCAAGCTTACCTACGAAATCATTAAGATTTGAATAACCTTTTTTAGTCATCCAAGTTTCTAATCCTTCAGTTAACTTAGAAATAGAATCTAAGCCATCTTGCATCAAAACAGAACAGATTTCAACAGCTTTAGCACCAGCTAATAACATTTTAATTAAAGAAGCAGAAGTATGAACTCCTGTATTTGCGATAATGTCTAAATTCTTTAACTCTGCACTCATCAAGGCAACCCAACGTAGAATATGACCAATTTCATTTTCTGTCGATAAAGTGAGACGAGAAGTAATTTCTTCTGTTTCAATATCGATATCAGGACGATAGAATATAAAGAGCTTCCGATTGAAGCATTTAGAAATG
>CAYYEN010000496.1:0-1134 GCA_964470795.1 uncultured Spirochaetaceae bacterium
GTTATGCGCAATATTATAACCATCTGTTTAGGCGTGCTACTAGTGTTACCATGCCTGTTGATATTTAATGAGAGCGAAAACGTAGGCTTAAACGTCGTTGGGCTACTCTATAGCCTTGCCTTGACTTTAGCCCTAAAATACGCTAAAGAATTTAAGGTTTTTAGAATTAAAATGAAGAATTTACTAAAGTTTATGGATCATGAAGAATAAAGTACTATCCCATTTATCAGGCTTAGAGATAACGCCTAATACACTTTTCAAGGCTGTAGCCCTGTCGAGCACGCTACCAACGTGCACGAACCCCGAATTTATTATAAACGATATGGACGCTGTAGGCTGCTACAAGCCGCGCAAACTATATCTTTCCTTTGAGATTGAAGGTTATAGCATAAGGTTATACCGATATGCGGCTAAAGAAGGAGAGCCGTTTCCTAGTTTTTATTATGTTAAAATCGAAAAGATATGAAAAAATACCACATATTTATAGAAAACGACGAAGAGGTATACACTCCTGCCCGTTTTGCCGGAGGCATATCCCTTCAGGCGGACGCAATTGCAGCGGCCTCCGCATATCGAAAGGGATGTTGTGACGGCCTAAAGGGAAGCGTTGTAAACGTGTTATCAAGAAGAAGCGGTAAAATTATTTATAGGAGATTTGTCAAATGAAAGAGATATTGGTTATATTAAGATCTATGCCGATTGATGAGCGCATAGATGTTTTGAACACCCTCAGGGAGTATTTGAGGCAGTTGGAAGACGAGAACCCGCAACCAGTGTACTATATCTCTAAACTCAATGAACAATGAAAAAGATCGTTGAATACAAAGATGTAACTAAATGTTATGCCATTGGTGACGTGGTGTATCTTAACAGCGAAGAGGGAAAGCCAACATGTAGAGCGGAGGCGGTGAAAAACGACAACGGTACTTGGCTGTTTAAGCCTCTTAGTAAGCAGTCTTATTACGCCATGATGGACGGGCTTATTCCGTTCCGTGGCAAACCATGCATTTACGCCAAAGAAGTAGAAGTAAAGGAGGAACAGCCATGATTCCATTTGAGGCCTTATTCTCAGCCCCACACAGGGCTAATTTTGTGTCCATAGCACCAATCCCCCATAAAGCCCCCGATATTGTC
>CAYYEN010000496.1:1234-3060 GCA_964470795.1 uncultured Spirochaetaceae bacterium
CAAGGTGTGACGGTGAATGCTGGTACGATGACAATGCATACCTGTATATTCTAGTTCCTGAGCGTAACAAATACGTCTACAAGCCGTATATGTCCTCTGAACAAATACACGCTATGATCCTGAAGGCCTTCACGGTCTCCGAATTCGAGGTTATCAAAGAGTTTATCGACATAGCGAAGGCGGTTCATCTGATAGACTTGAGGAGGTGAAAACATCAAAATTCGGCAAAATGCATAAATATGCAATAAAATTCGAGCGAAAAATGCAATAATCAACGTATAAATGCAACAATTAACGTACGAAAAGTACAATAAATAACGTGCAAATGCAATAAATAACGTACGAGTGCAATAATTAACGTACATGATTTTGCATATTTATGCAAATGTTATAGAGATTCTGCATAAAACGCTGTTTTTAGTGTATATTTAACTGTATTTTTGCAGTATTAAAGTTCCGTTAACCATTGGTAAAAAACCAAGATTACAACTTACAACGTAACAAAATTGAGCTAAAATAGCCCAAAAATAAGAAAAAACAACAATTATAGCTCGTAACTGGATGATTATCAGTGGGTTAAGTAGTTTACGATATGAAATGTGTAAAAGTCCTTAATTTCGCGTTAAAAAATGTATTAATTTTTTTTATATTGTTGGATAATCAGAGAGTTAACTATTGAGCGATATAATAATTCGCAAAACTGCGCGAAAAAAACTCTAAAACTGCATTTTTCTATATAACATATGTATTGTATATATATACTATTATATATATTATATATTACTAATTATATATATATATATTATATATTATATTATATCATATAATAGGTAAATTGCTGAATATCAAAGAATATAAATGTATTACAATTGTTAAATTATGTAAATGATTTCCAAAGGAAAATTAATTTGTACCGTTAATTATTGCACTTTTTCGTTATTAATTGCACATAAAAACGCTCAAAACCAACACATATTGCCCGCAAAATGCAAGGTTTAACGCATTAATAGTTTCGTTATAAATTGTATTTAGTACATTTATTAACAATTGCATACGTTTTTCACCATATTAATTAACATAACAATACCTGCTTGTGTGGTGTGACTCTTGCCGACTACAACATTTAACGAATACGCAACAAGTCTTAACTTATAAATATAGTGTGATGCAAAGCTTATTTGTATATTTGTGGTGTGCGGCTGGTGCAGCACACTGACGTTGGCTCTAAATTATTAATTTAAAAATAACCAGATATGAATAAACCAAAATACGAATCGCAACCTCTAATGAGTATTGCAAATGACAGATCGTACATCGAGAAAGACATTCTCTCTATAGGTACTCCCGACGGCTTTGTCAGCCTATCCCTATCCCGTCATCTTGGTAGCGAAATTCCTATTCCAAACGAGATAGGTGACAAATACCTTTATAACAAAAATGGTGAAGTAATAAGCGTCAGGACAGGCAATAAGCTAAAAATTCACCATAATGAGTTTAAGGCATCGCATGTCGGAGTCGTTTACGAGGTGTATATGCCTAAAAATAGCATTTTAGCTTCGCGTGTTGAGCCTGCTGGTGAGATGGATGACATTATATTCAGAACTATAAAAGATGCTTGTGAGCACTTTAAATGCGATTATCGCACAATCAAGGCTTGTTTGGATAGATCAGGCGAAAAAGCATTCAAAGGATATTACTTTGAATATGGATGGCCGGAGCCTTATGTCGTTGGGGTTAAAAAACGCCCCATTGCGTAAATATGGAAATGTTTAAAGTTATAATATATTGGACGAAGAAAAGTACTCCTGATATAATCCGTAATGCTA
>CAYYEN010000497.1:0-3052 GCA_964470795.1 uncultured Spirochaetaceae bacterium
GCGCTGCTGCACCCGGGGTGGTCGGTGGCGACCGATCTTCCCCCGCTGCCGGAGGGGCCGTGAGACCACCGGAATCCGGAGGGTGCATCGCGCTTGCGAGGGGGCCGGCACCGTCCTGTGCAAAAGATTAACATTTATGTAGTCCGAATTGAATCTAACTCTTACTGCGGCAAAATTCAAGAGATCCGCGTAACGTGAAGTCCGTTTATCCATAATCCGCGAAAGAATGACCGTACGGATATCGAATACATAAGGCAGAAGAACCATGGCAATAAAAAAATCCGAACTCTACAGCTCGCTCTGGAGCAGTTGCGACGAACTCCGCGGGGGCATGGACGCCTCGCAGTACAAGGATTACGTCCTCACGCTGCTCTTCATGAAATACGTCTCCGATAAGTACGCGGGAAAGCCCGACGCGATCATCGAGGTGCCCGAAGGCGGGAGCTTCGCCGACATGGTGAGGTTGAAGGGCGACAAGGAGATCGGCGATAAGATCAACAAGATCATCGGCAATCTCGCCAAGGCGAACGGCCTCGAGGGGGTCATCGACCAGGCCGACTTCAACGACGAGGATAAACTCGGGCGGGGCAAGGAGATGCAGGACCGGCTCTCCAAACTCGTGGCGATCTTCGACGGTCTGGACTTCCGGGCGAATCGCGCCGAGGGCGACGACCTGCTCGGCGACGCCTACGAGTACCTGATGCGCCATTTCGCCACGGAGTCGGGCAAGAGCAAGGGCCAGTTCTACACCCCCGCCGAGGTCTCGCGGGTCATTGCCAGGGTGGTCGGTATCGGTCCCGGCACCCGCCAGGACCAGACCATCTACGATCCCACTTCCGGGTCCGGGTCCCTCCTCCTCAAGGCGAGCGACGAAGCCCCGCGCGGGATCACGATCTACGGTCAGGAGATGGACAACGCCACCTGGGCACTGTCGCGGATGAACATGATCCTCCACGGCCACCCGGGCGCGGAGATCTGGCGCGGCAATACGCTTGCCGACCCATATTTCAAGAACCCCGACGGGAGCCTGAAGAAGTTCGACTTCGCGGTCGCGAATCCCCCCTTCTCCTCAAAGGCCTGGACGAACGGCCTCAGCCCGGCAAACGACGAGTTCAAGCGCTTCGAGTACGGTATCCCGCCGGCGAAGAACGGCGATTATGCGTTTCTCCTCCACCTGATCACGTCGCTGAAGAGCACCGGGAAGGGTGCGATCATCCTCCCGCACGGGGTGCTCTTCCGCGGCAACAAGGAGGCCGATATCCGCAAAAACCTCGTCAGGCACGGGCTCATCAAGGGGATCATCGGTCTGCCCCAAAACCTCTTCTACGGGACGGGCATCCCGGCCTGTATCATCGTCGTCGATAAGGAGCACGCTCTCGGTCGCACCGGGATCTTCATGATCGACGCCTCGAAGGGTTTCGAAAAGGACGGGAACAAGAACCGGCTCCGGTCGCAGGATATCCGAAAGATCGTGGACGTCTTCAACAACCAGGTCGAGGTGCCCGACTACTCCCGCATGGTGCCGGTCGCGGAGATTGCGAATCCTGCGAACGACTACAACCTGAACATACCGCGCTATATCGACTCAAGCGAGCCTGAGGATATCCACGACCTCGATGCCCACCTCAATGGCGGCATCCCAGTCCGGGACGTCGATGCGCTGGAGCCCTACTGGTCGGTCTTCCCGACGCTCCGGGGTGCGCTGTTCCGGTCGAACGGCCGGCCCGGGTACCTGGAGCCGGAGGTCGCGCCCGGCGAGGTGAAGGCTACGATCCTCGCTCACCCGGAGTTTTTAGCGTACTCGGGCCGCGTCGCCGCCGTCTTCGATGGGTGGCGGGCGGCGCACGAGCCGCGTCTTCTGGGCCTTGATGCCGGCGACAGCCCCCGGGTGGTCATCCATGCGCTCGCTGAGGACCTGCTCGTGCGGTTTTCCGGCATGCCGCTGCTGGAGCGGTACGACGTTTACCAGTGCCTGATGGACTTCTGGGCCGGGACGATGCAGGACGACGTCGATCTCGTCGCCGCGGAGGGCTGGGTCGAAGGGGCAAAACTCCGCGGGATCGTCGAAGACCGAGAGAAGAAGATCAGGGAGATGCCGGACATCGTCGTCGGCCGGCAGAAGTACAAGATGGACCTGGTCCCGCCCGGTATCATCGTCCGCCGGTATTTTGCCGCGGAGCAGGCCGCCGCCCGCGACCTCGCGGCGCTGCAGGAGAGCGCCGCCCGCGACTTCGAGGAGTTCGTCGAGGAGCATACCGGGGAGGAGGGGCTGCTTGAGGACGCGACGAACGAGAGCGGCAAAGTTACCAGAAAGACCGTGAGCGACCGGTCGAAGGCGATCGGGAGGGACCCGGAGTTTGCCGGGGAGCGCGAGGCGCTCGCGCGGGTGATGGAACTGATCGAGGCGGAGGCGCGGGCGGCAAAGGCGGTGAAAAAGGCCCGGGCCGCGCTCGATGAGCGGGTGCTCGCCCGCTACGCGACCCTCACGGAGGGTGAGATCCGGCGGCTCGTCGTGGAGGATAAGTGGTTTGCCTCGATCGGGGCTGCCATCGAGGCCGAGGTCGAGCACCTGACGCAGCGGCTCGCCGGCCGGGTGAAGGAGCTCGACGAGCGGTATGCCCGCCCGCTACCGGAGCTGGAGCGGGAGGCGGCGGCGTTCGGGGCGAAGGTCGAGGAGCATTTGAGGCGGATGGGGTTGGAGTGGGGATGAGGGACGGGTCAGGCGTTGCCCCGGACGATTTTGCCGCCCTGCTCGTCGACGTGAAGGAGCGGATCTTGACAGCCCGGACCAGGGCGGTTCTGGCGGTCAACGCCGAACTCGTCCGGCTCTACTGGGAGGTCGGCCGGATCATCCACGAACGGCAGAGGTCAGAGGGATGGGGGGCTGCGGTCATCCCGCGTCTTTCTTTGGCGCTGAGGAACGAGCTTCCCGAGGTTAAGGGGTTTTCGGAGCGGAATATCAAGAGAATGCTCGCCTTCTTCCGCGAGTATCCAGAGCCGGGCGGGGGTGGAATTGTGCCACCGCCTGTGGCACAATGGCCGGGAGAGATAT
>CAYYEN010000498.1:0-3045 GCA_964470795.1 uncultured Spirochaetaceae bacterium
GGTATTTGACGTTATGAAAGAATTAGGCGGTAAAGTTATAGAAATTCCTTATACCAAAGGTATAAAGTCTACAGCCCTTACTGATACAATGAAATCTCTGGGTACTACTCCAGAAATTCGAATGAAAACGCTCCGCAGGCTTATTTCTTCAAAGAAGGTAGTCAGGATTATGGAAGCTCATTCCGGTCTTTCCGGCCTTATTATAGAAAATATTGAAGTAACAAAAGAAGATGGTCTTCATACTTATGATGGAATGTGGTCATCCAGTCTTACTGATTCAACCTGTAAAGGAAAGCCGGATATTGAAGCTGTTGACTTGACTACAAGATTACAAGACCTGACAAACATTCTGGAATGTACTACCAAACCGATTATCTTTGATGGAGACACAGGCGGTCTTTCCGAGCATTTTGTTTTTACAGTTCGAACACTTGAGCGTAACGGTGTGTCTGCAGTAATTATTGAGGACAAGGTTGGGCTTAAGAAAAACTCGCTTTTTGGTACCGATGTTAAGCAATGCCTCGCTGAAATTCCTGAGTTTTGTGAAAAGATCAGCTCGGGAAAAAAAGCTCAGGTAACCAAGGAATTTATGATTATTGCCCGCCTTGAAAGCCTTATTGCAGGTTTTTCTGTAGACGACGCAATTGAAAGGGCCTTTGCATATGTCAAAGCAGGTGCTGATGGTGTGATGATTCACAGCAAAGAAAAATCAGGGGAAGATATAAGAGAATTCTGTATCCGTTTCAGAAAAGAGTATTCTTCAATTCCGATTGTGCTTGTACCAACAACCTATAACCAGTTTACTGAAACTGAACTATGCGGATGGGGTGCAAATATTATCATTTACGCCAATCATATGCTTAGGGCATCATATCCCGCAATGGTCAATGTTGCGACTACCATATTACAAAGTGAACGCTCCCTTGAGGCGGATAAACTCTGTATGCCCATAAAACAGATTCTGGAATTAATTCCAGGTACTAAATAAGAAACCGGAGCTCACCATGATAGAAAGTGCTTCTTTTTACCGCCTGTTAACCCAAAACTCAACCGGCTTTTTTTCAGGGGTACCTGATTCTCTTTTGAAAAGCTTTTGTGCATACCTAACGGATAACGTTAATAAAGATAACCATATTATCAGTGCAAATGAAGGTTGTGCTGTAGCTCTAGCTTCAGGTTATCATATTGCAACTGGAAACATCCCGCTTGTATATATGCAGAACTCCGGAATCGGAAATGCTATTAATCCCCTCCTCTCTCTAGCCGACAGCGATGTTTATTCTATACCGATGGTTTTAGTTATCGGCTGGCGGGGAGAGCCGGGGGTTAAAGATGAACCGCAGCATGTAAAACAGGGTAAGGTTACTTGTTCACTGTTAGAAACAATGGGTATTCCCTATACCGTTCTTTCTGATGATGAATCGCTGCTTCCTGCACAAATAAATGAATGTTACAAGACTATCAAGGAGACTTCTGCTCCTTATGCCTTTATTATCCGTAAAGATACCTTTGCCCCCTACACTTTGCAAAATAAGCGAGAAGTTAATGCTAAGATGAGCCGGGAAGAAGCGATAGAAAAGGTAATGCTTTCACTAAAATCCAAAGATATTGTGGTCTCCACTACCGGAATGGCATCACGGGAGCTTTATGAATTACGTGATAAACATGGAATGAGTCATGAACATGACTTTTTAACTGTTGGTTCAATGGGACATGCATCACAGATATCTCTTGGTATTGCATTAAACAAAAAGGATAGACGTGTAGTTTGTCTGGACGGAGACGGTGCAACACTGATGCATATGGGTGCCTTAGCAACAATTGGAACGAGAAAACCTGAAAACATGATACACATCGTATTAAACAACGCTGCACATGATTCGGTTGGAGGACAACCAACAGTATCCAGGGATATCAATTTAACTTCAATTGCTTCATCGTGCGGGTATACAAAAGCTGTTAGAGTAAATAACGCGGGTGAACTTAACGATATACTCACAAAAAAGATAAATGGGCCGTTGTTTATAGAAATTATGGTCACCATGGGATCCCGTAAAGACTTGGGAAGACCAAAGGCAAGCCCGAAGGAAAATAAACAGTCTTTGATGAAGTTTCTACAAGATAAGAGGTAAGAAAATGATACGACAAGCTGTAATCATGGCAGGCGGTCTTGGATCCCGCCTTAAGGGCAGAACCGAGTCAATGCCGAAGGGTTTCTTGGAAATTGGCGGACAAGCCATCGTTGAGAGATCGGTGCAAAAACTTTTTGCTCACGGGATCGAGGAAATCATCATTGGTACCGGACATTGCAGTGAATGGTATGAAAAACTTGCTGCAAAATGGAATTGTATTCGGCTTGCTCGGAATGACCGCTATGCAGAAACTGGCAGTATGGGAACTCTTGCGTGTTGTGCACCGCTTGTTAAGGGAGATTTTTTACTGCTTGAATCAGATTTGATATATGATGATATTGGGCTTTTTAACCTTATAAATAATCAAAATACGAACGTTATACTGGCTTCCGGTGCGACAAAATCCGGAGATGAGGTATATCTGCAAGCTGATATGCAGGGAAACCTTGTAAAGCATTCAAAAAAGAAGGAAGAGTTATCTTCAATTTATGGAGAACTTGTTGGTATAACAAGACTCCAGAAAAAAACGCTTGATGCCATGGTCTCTTACTGTACTGAACACTTAAGTGATCAGCCAAAGATGGAATATGAAACAGCTATGAGTGCTGTGAGTTCCCGCTCAATTCCCATCGCTATTGGAAAGATTGATGATTATGCATGGCGTGAAATTGATGATGAGACTCATCTTGAAATGGCTGTACGTGAAGTATTTCCCCGTATTCTTGAACGTGAAAAACTACGATCAGTCCGCCGCGAAGTTCTGCTTAATCCCGGTCCAGCTACAACTACTGACAGCGTCAAGATGTCCCAGGTTTGTGCTGATATTTGTCCACGGGAAACTGAATTTGGTGACGTACTGGACTGGATATCTGATGAATTGACTATATTCGTCGGGGCAAAGTGACGGGTTGAA
>CAYYEN010000499.1:0-3043 GCA_964470795.1 uncultured Spirochaetaceae bacterium
TTGTCAGCAGCCCGTTTCACGGTCTGCGTGTAGTTCCTTGTAAACTGACCTAAGGTGACAAATAAACCAATAGGAACCTGTTGTATAGGAACAGAGGGGCCTGATGGAGGATGGGGGGTTCGAGATTTTTATTGTACTGTTGCTACAGATAATATAGCATCTTGCCGCGTAATGGAAAAGTGTGGGCTTAAGCCAGAAGCAACTGGTAGTTTTAAAAATCATAACACTGGTGTTGAACATGAATCTACTATTTATAAAATGAAATTAAAGTAGATAATAGACTTAAAATATGATAATTAGTTGCACATTCTTTATATTATATGCAATTAAGAAACTATAAATAAAATGCAAACCATAAATGTAGATAGCATAAAAAATTCCTACATCTAGATTAAATATACAAAATTAAATAGAGAGCATGATAGGGGCAAAGTTCAGGTCAGTTAAGACCAAGTAAACTTTGCCCCTTTTTCTATGTCTAAAAACAGAAAGAAAGGATTGAGATCAATGTCAAAACTATTTATGTATGGAACATCCTTGGAAGGGATAGAGCAGCTAATGGTCATGGTTCCAAATTTCCAGCCAAGGAGAAGTGGAATAGTCATCAATAATTATTTTAATTGCAGGGGAGGTGATAAAGATTGCAAGATGGGTGTAATTAATGTAGATGGTAGTTGTAGAGATTGTATATCTAATAATTGGGATTTCAAAGCTAATGTGGATAAAAAAAGATACAAGGATTTAGTAATGGATTGCTTTGGTAGAATAAAAAATAATTTTTTAAGGGATAGATTAAAAGAACTTAGTAAAAATTTCAAGGGAGAAGTATTTTTAAATTATCAGTACAAGGAAAGATTTTATAATTTTCTCCAAGAAGAGAGTAGTAGGATAGATAATATATCATCAAGATTTCTTGCTATTCTTTTTCTTTTATCTGCTGATGAAAGCCTATGGAGAAATTCAGAAGAAATACTAAAGAATAATAAGATTGACCTTAAAAAGATTTGCCTTAAAAATATAGGTACCAACGCCTATGCCCTATATCAAACTGCTAAGACTCTATCAAGTGGAAGGGAGTGTATAAAAATAAATGAACTTGCAGATAGAGAATTAATAGAAGATATAACTTTTAAAGCAATTATTAACTCTGCCCTAATCAATAGATATGGTGCAGAGTTATTTTTAATTACAAAATAGATTGGAGGAAGAAAGATGCATATTACAATTAGAAAATCAAGTGACCATAATGAAAGAAGGGCTATATGGTTACCTATGGTGGAAGAGGATCTAGAAGAAGTATGTGAAGAGTTAGGAATAGAAATGACAATAGAGACAAACTGCTATATAGAAGATGCTAGGGATGAAAGGTTTTTGAAGACCATATCAGATGACAATGTAAATATAGATGAGTTAAATTATCTTATGAAAAGATTTGATGGTTTTGATTCAAGGGAGAAAGATAAGTTTTATGCAGTGGCCTTTGCAGAGGAATATTCATCTATGGCTGATTTAATAAACCTTAGTTTTAACTTACATGGCTATAGCTTGGTAGATAACTTTGATGACTTTAATAAGCTAGGAAAAGACCTATACCTAACTGAAAAGATGGCAGTAGCAACTAGGGAATTAGATGAACTAGATGGAGAATCATATGCTATGGATGTAATAGAGAATAATAAAAGTTCAAGGGTAACTCCTTATGGTGCCCTATATAAAAACTCAAATGAACCAATATAAGTATATAACGGGGAAAACTTCCCACCTTATGGCTGGAAGGAATCCATGGGAACCCTTGAATTAAAAGCAAAAGATGAAAGTGAATTTATATATCTTCTCTCTTCTGATATTGAAATAGAAAAGGCATTAATGAGATTAGGAGTGCCATATCTTCAGGACTGTGAAGTTAGTATTGATAGCCATGACCTACCTGATAATGTATTAGAAATTATTCCAAAGAATATAACAACGATGGAGAGAGTAGATAGCTTAAATAAGGTGGCCAATAAGTTTATGGAAATGAAAGGCGATATACATAAAAAATATGTTGACAGTAACAAATACCTAGAATATCCTAGTGGTAGGAGTATAAGTTATTAAATAGCAACGAAGGAGTTTTAGATTATGAGAATACTATCTATAAAAAAACTATCGGAGACTGTAACAAAATTAAGAGAAGAAAAGGGTTATACCCAAGAAAAGCTTGGTAATCTAACTGGCATAAGTAGAACAAAAATGAATAGGATTGAGCGGGGGGACTTCATACCTTCAATATTACAACTTGAAGAATTAGCGAAGGTTTTAGAATTTGATAAATTAGAAATGTTTATTTGCAAAGAAGAAGCTAATTCATTACATAAGTTTAGATCTGGAGCATTAAATGAAGTAGAAGAAAAGGGAATTGAACAGCTTCTTAAAATGATGTGTTCCTTAAGGCAACAGATAATGCTAAGGAGAAAACTCGAATTGACAGAGCAAATCTCAAAGGAACTAATAAGATAATTTTTAATCTCCACAAATTCGGTGGAATTGAAAAAACGGAAAGGGGGATATAATTGGATATAAACCAAAAAGGAGAAATTCTTATTTATCAAACTGAAAAGGGTGAAACTAAAATCGATGTTTATATGGAGGATGGCACTATATGGCTTACACAAAAAGATATAGCACAACTTTATGTTAAAGCTGTTAGTACCATTAATGAACATATAAAAAACATAATTTTAGATGGTGAATTAGATGGAAATTCAACTATTAGGGAATTCCGAATAGTTCAAAATGAAGGTGGACGTCAAGTTGCTAGGAGTACAAAATTCTACAATCTTGATATGATTCTCGCTATAGGTTATCGAGTAAGATCTAATGTAGGAATGCAGTTCCGTAACTGGACAAGTAAAATTCTTAAAGAGTATATGCAAAAAGGATTCGTAATGAATGATGAAAGGTTAAAGAATCCTAAAAAATTTGGTGATGACTATTTTGATGAACTACTAGAAAGAATACGTGATATTAGGGCATCAGAAAAAAGATTTTATCAGAAGATTAA
>CAYYEN010000500.1:0-3042 GCA_964470795.1 uncultured Spirochaetaceae bacterium
CAATCCGAAGGATTGCAGTGTATTTCGACGAAAAACGGATTAAAACCGTTTTTCTCTACGTTCAACCTGACAAGCTTCGCATGCAGGTTAACGCATAAAGTTCTGATCGCTGCCTGAACGGCAGCTTTTTGTTTTTTAAAGAGGGTTTACTGTGCTCACCGCTTGAACAGCGGTTCGGATTAGAGGCTGCCTAAAAGGCAGTCTTGAAGATCCTAAATATAGGGTTGTTTTAATCCCTGAAATGGTGCAAGAATATGCCAAAAAGAGTTTAAAAGACCCCTAAATAAAGCAGAAAAAGAAACAGAATATAGAGAATTATCAATACATGCATTAAGATACACCTATATCACAAGAACGAGAAGACTGATTGATAGTTCTACTACTATGTTAATGTCAGGACATACAGATCTCAAAATGACCTATTACTACACTAGATTTGAGCTGGAAGAGACAATAAATTAATTAACACTGATAAAAGGACAAATAGAGCAGTTTTTTATGTAAAACTACACAATTTTTGTATTATAATAATACGATATTGACATTTTATAGGTTTAGTACTGATATTTAATTGACGGTGAAAGCCGTTACTTAACAGACTTATAAAGTAACCCCCACCCTTTTATTCGGGGTAGGTTGGAGTTATAGGTCTTTTTTTGGAGTTATTATGAAAAAAGTAGTAATTAGTTTAACATGTATTCTCAGTCTCCTGTGTACGTCATGTGATTTTATTAACGGGCTGTTCTTAGATCTCACCCCTGATACTACGCGGGTTGATCATATAACACAGACTTTTAGTATAACGGATGATTTACTATACATGGGTTTCCGCTGTGACGGCTATGAACCGTCTACTTTTGTTATAGACCCAGAGAAAAAGGATATACTATCGCGTATTTATTACGGTAATAATGATAATGAATACAGACCTGTACAGGTAAAAGCATATGAAAACCGGCTCTGGATGCTTGGTACTACCATGAGTAAAAAACTGCTGATTTTCAATACAGAGACAGGAAAGACAGAGAAAGTTATTACCTTTGAAGAAGGGAATGTTCATAAGATGAACTTTTTGCCTTCTCTTGACAGTCTTGCAGTAATGCACGGGTATGGATACGACCAAGGATGTTCTGTGAGTCTCATCTCTTTAAGTGAGAAAAAGTACAAGAGAATAGTCTATATAAGAGAATTAGCTCCTAACCTTCTTGATAAAGACGGATTAATCTATGGTTCACTGGGTGATAGTACCTATGATAATCCAAACCACGGGTTCGGAACGTACTCGCTTGATTCAGATACCTTTAATTTTACAAAGATATTCTTTGTTGATCCTGATTCTGATGCGCTCTTAAATGAAATTGCAGACACACAAAAGTTTTTAATACTTGATGACGGCACATATATTGTGTGTGATAATAGAATAGGGTTAAGAATATGTTATCCTGATAAGAGTGAATCTGAGCTCTATATTGACGATGTTCCCTATGATCCGTATAGAGGAAACTATAAGAGAGTGGAAAATATTTACTATTCAAAAAAGTATGATAGGATTTATGTCGGCACTAAACCTGTATACTTAACAGATGAGGTACCTGCTCACTTTTTTAGATTTGCAGAGAAAGATAATAATGGTAAGTGGAAATGGAATGAAGAGACTATATTGCCCTATGAACAGAGATCTCTTGAAACAACAACAAAAATTTTACTAAATAAGGAAACAATAGCAGATACTTTCAACGACGGGGATTACTTTGTGGTACGCTTTTACGACATTGAGACGTTCGAGTTTCAAAAGGAAGTCCGATGGAATTTACTCACTGATGCAAAACAGTGAGCCGAGGAAAAGCCGCAAGCTGGCGTCGCGTCGATACTTGCCACTGAGCTCCATATCCAAATAAATCCGCAGATTTCGGGTATGTGGTTTGTCAAGTAAAATTGAAATAATAAATTTAGTCATACCTATCCCAAAGCTCCTTGTAAGCTGAATAATCTGTCTGTAGCCATGTTGACAACAAACAGCCTTTGCTTCGCCAATAGACAATCTATGTTTATACTTCTTTGTCAAGCCTTACTGCAGGGTAAAGAGGCAATAGTATGTATGTCTTTTCGTTTTTTGCTTTATAAAATCATTACAGAACGAGCCCAATCGTAGTAAATGGTTTCCATTTTTTTCAAAGAAGGCATAGCATACCAAATTTTTGACTTACGATTTACTACAGCAAAAGCTGTTTCGACACCTTGAAATGTAAAACTTCCGGCAAAAGTTCTCTCAAGGGTTTTGGTATTTTTACCTCGTTCAGTTACTGCTTTTATACATTCAGTTAAATGGCGCACATTTCGGTTGTCAACATCGGTGAAAAGTTTCCGGTAAAAGCAGGTTCAGACACATCAATGACCCGTATACGGAATATGTCAATATCGCAGTACACAAGAGCTGGTAAGCCGTTTTTTGCAGTGACAGCTCCATTCACACTCGGACATGTATTACATATGAAAGCAATTCATAGAGGAAAAGCAAAGAACGACCGTATAGATTCTGAGAAAATAGTGGAGATACTTAGAGGAGGACACAACAAAATTGGAAACGCTCATCTAAAATGGGCATTCAGTGAGGCAGCAGTTTTTTTTCTTCGTAAAAATGAGCGGGCGCAAAAAATGCATCAGAGGCTTGTATCAAAACAGGGAAAAGGAAAAACGCTGTCGTTTATCGCTCAAAAACTCGGACGCCCTGTTTATTATATGCTTATTGGGTTATTGGTCCCGGAGAATTACTGATGAGCATCGATTGGTATATTTTCAAGATCAATAGAAATTTTCTATCTTGCAAAAAGTCCACAAAAAATGCTACAATTAGAGCATAACATAGCAAAACAGATATAATCGAAAAGCTTGTAAAACAAGGAAATAGTAACAGAACTAAACAAATATACAAGGTACTATGCAATTTGGGACCAGAAGATCGGGGGTTCAAATCCCTCCATCCCGAATATAATTACTTGTAGTATATAGAATAAAAAACTTGTATAAACTTCGATTAAAAAA
>CAYYEN010000501.1:0-3042 GCA_964470795.1 uncultured Spirochaetaceae bacterium
TGTACATTTCTTCTGTATTGTTTTTCACAAAGTCCCATAAGAACAGATTTATTATTTAAAATTGTATCCATTTCTTGTGGATGTACATTTAAGTTCTTACACATATAAGGCATAATAGCAGGATCCATATCACCAGATCTTGAACCCATTACTAAACCTTCAAGAGGGGTTAAACCCATAGAAGTATCGATACAAACACCATTTTTAACCGCACAAGCAGAAGCACCGTTACCAATGTGTAGAATAATAACATTGGTATCTTTGTTTTCTTTACCTAAAAGGCAAGCTGCACGCTTTGCACAGTATAAATGGCTGGTTCCGTGGAAGCCGTAACGGCGAACGTTGTAGTCTGTATACCAGGAATAAGGAACAGCATACATGAAAGCATGCTCTGGCATGGTTTGGTGCCAAGCTGTATCCATAATGATAGCATGTGGAACATTAGGCATAAGAGTACGAGCAACTTCAATACCTAAAATGTTAGCTGGCATGTGTAAAGGTCCAAGTGGAATGATCTCTTTAACTTTTTCAACAACTTCATCAGTTACTAATGTAGATTTCTTGAAGTACTCACCACCATGAAGTACACGGTGACCAACAGCACCAATTTCAGATAAATCTGCAATACAACCATATTTTGGGTCTGTAAGCATCTTTAAGATTAACTCAATTGCTTGTTTGTGAGATGGGGAAGAGAAACGAGCTTCATAAGTTTCTTTACCAGTAGTTTTTTGTTCAATAGTGGAATACTCGAGTCCGATTCTTTCAACAATACCAACGCATAGGACATCTTTATTGTCCCAATCGTAAACTTGATACTTTGCAGAAGAGCTTCCGCAATTCAATGTTAGGATTACCATTTTATCTAAATCTCCTTAGGATTATTAATGCAGTTAAATATAAAGTCTATTAAACCATGCAATTGCATTTTTTGCAATTATTTAAAGAGCCTATATTTTAAAAACTATAATGGAATAATCGAGAAATTGGAGCTTAGTATTTAAAAATTAAGATAATTAGGTTTTTTACTCTTGAATATATAATGAGAAGAGTAATATTAGTGCTAGTATTTTTAATATTGTTTTATCAAATAGAGGCAAGTCCTACAATTGTTTCTGTTAGCTCTAATGGAGTTACGCTTAAAAATGAGTCTTACTTTATTGCCTTTCCTTCTTTAGAATTTAGAGCAAAAGTTAATAACTTTGAAGTTGGGTATTTAGCAACAACTGCTAAAGGCGCTCTTTTAGCTAACCCTTACAATTATAATTTTTCTAATAAAGCAACTTCTTTAAAAGGAAAAGTTACCAACCCTCAAACGCTTTCCTTTAACTATAAGGGCTTTCAACTCCTCTTCTTCTTAACAAAGAGACAAGGAGTATGTCTTGAATATTCATCACCATACTTTTTTGTTCAGTTAAGCTACTTTGATAAACTAAAACGAGAAGAGCATAGCTTTACTCCGATGTTAACTACAAAAGCTAATGCAATAGGGCGAACGTCTACAGGACTCACTACAAAATACCTATCCTTATTTTTTACCCTTGATTACTCTCCTCCCTTAAGCTTTAGTCTATTAGGAGGAGGAAGAGTAGAGTATCATAACTACTTTATTGAATACTTTTATGGAAACTGTTTTACAACACTAGATCCTCTCTCTTATAAGAAACAGCTAAACTTTGGTTACAAAGACTCTCACTTGGAAGTAAAACACTCCTTTAAGTGGGGAATGGATCCTATCTTTTGTGAAGAATATAGAAGAAAAGAATATGAGTACTTGGCTAAAGTTAATTTAAATTGTTTTACGATTAGCTCTAGTGGAAAAAGAAAATTTACTTCAAAAGGATATTATAACATTGCGAACCAAGTACAGCTTGAAACTAAGCACTATGCTATCTTGTATGACTATAAAACTTTAAGTCTATCTATGAAAGCAAAATACTTAACGCTGTCTTATTCTAAAGGCGTAACTACAGTCAAAGGGCAATACAAAATAGGCAATTCTCTCACTCTTAGCTTTTCTATTTCTTCAAAAGAAATCTTTACTTTAGCTTTTAGTTTTCAAATATAAGTCAAGATATATTAACTATAAGTTATTATTATCTAGAAATTAAAAAAGTGTTGTTATACTTAATAGTGTTATAACTATAGGAGATTCTGCTTTTTCTAATAGTTCTAATTTAGAAACAGCAACAATTCCTAGTAGCGTAACGAATATAAAAAAACATGCTTTTATAGTTGACTTAAAATTACAAAATATAACATTTGAAGGCACAAAAGCTCAATGGGATAATATAAAATTAGGTAGAAATTGGAATAACACAGAGCACGCTATCACATTAACCTGTACTCAAGGAACAGTAGAAACATCAGATGATGAAATATTTACATTGTAGTAATCTGTTTAATAGTTAAAAAGAAAGGAGAGTTCTTACGTGGAGCTCTCCTTTTGCTTAAAACTCACCTAGAAGTCTTATCTCATACTCAAGGGTGATGTTAAACTTTTCTTTTACAGTTTGTATAACATATTGTGATAAATCATAAAGTTCTTGGCTGGTGGCATTCTTTTGGGGATTGATAATAAAGTTACCATGAAAGGGGGAGACTTTTGCGTTATTGAGGCTGTAGCCTTTAAGTCCTGCAAGATCTATTAGTTCTCCAGCACTTTTATCGCCTATGGGATTTTTAAAGAAGCATCCAGCACTAGGGGCGGTAAATTGTCCCTTCTTTATTTTGAGAGTTCTATAATATTCTTTCTTTTGTCGCGCTTGAACACTGTCCTTGTTAGGAACAAGGCGAAGGGCGCAAGTAAGTATTATATCGGTGTCTTTGAAAGGGGAGGAACGGTACCCAAAATCATCAAAGTTGGAAGCTTTTCGGTGAAGCTTTCCATCTTGTGATAAGTAGTCAGCATAAAAGAAATAGTTGGAGATTGATTTATCATTAGCTCCTACATTTCCTTTTATTGCACCACCTACAGTTCCAGGAATGCCTCCAAGCTCTTCAAGACCTGTTAAGTTATGTTCAATTGCACGGTTTATCAAG
>CAYYEN010000502.1:0-3022 GCA_964470795.1 uncultured Spirochaetaceae bacterium
GTATGGAATTAATCTAAATAGTAAGAATGCCTTAACCGGGGCAAATCGTCTTAAAAAACAATTTTCAACTCTTAAAGGTGCTTCCTCAGACTTTGGTTTAGAGTTTTATACTTGGAAGGAAATTGGAGCTGAAGTGCTCGCCCTTCTCAACTCGAAAACTGGATTTTCTAAAATCTTCCTCTTCTTCATCTTTTTAATTGCGTTCATTGGAATTTCAAATACCATAATGCTGTGTGCAAATGAAAGAAAGAATGAGATAGCCACCTTAAAAGCGCTGGGTTATAACTATTCCTACATACAATGCCTTTTTATTATAGAGGGTACTTACATAGGACTTCTTGGGTGCAGCGTAGGATTAATTATTTCAGTCCTTGCAAATGTTCCCCTTGTAAACAAAGGCCTCGATTTCTCCTTTATGCTAGATAGTATTGATGTAGGCTTTAGAATTAGTGGAATAATGCACTCAGCTTGGAATTATTTAAGCTTTGTTAAAGCAATTCTCTTTTCAGCAATAGCTGCCGCTTTTTCCGCTTACTTTCCAGTTAGACGAATTGCCAAATTGGAAATCGCTACTATTTTCAGATCTATTTAAGGAGGGGCTATTATGATGATAAAACTAGCTTTTAAGAATTTATTGAGAAACAAAAAGCGTTCCCTTCTTTCTGGATTTGCCATCTTTATAGCAGCTTTTGTAGTTACTGTAATCTTTGCCTTTGAACAAGGGATGATAACAGACATATTAGAAAACACTAAAGCCCATGTAACAGGCGATATTCAAATAAGAACTAAGCTATACAACGAATATGAAAGAGTACTTCCTCTTCAATACTCAATAACTAAAGTTAATGAGTTAAAGACAGAAATACTAAAACAAAGTGGTGTTGAAAGAATTGAAACTCTTTCAAGCTATCCTGTTATGATTTATAAAGAGGAAAGCCTTGAAACGGCGACTGCTACAGGACTCGATTTATCTCTCACCAAGTACTTTGAAAACAAGAAGTTTACACTCCTTGAAGGTACACTACCCAAAGAAGGTACAAAAGAAGTTTTAATTACTTCAAAATTTCAAGAAAAGTTAGGACTCTCTGTTGGTGATAAATTCACATTTATTACAAAGACAGCTAATCAAAGTTCTAACGGTAGTACCTTTCGCATTGTTGGAGTTGGAGATTTTTCCGACTCAGATCTTAATACTTCACAGTTTTTTGTAGATAACGAGACACTGATGAAAGTTGCCCATCTAGAGGATTCCGCCTTGTCACTGCTAGTCTTTGCAAAGCCGAAAACCTCTTTAACCACGCTACAAAAGACTTTAAAAAACAGTATTGATAATAAGGACCTGCTAGATATAAGAGTTTGGGATGAAGTCTCTCTCATCTACCAGTTTTATAAAGTGATGGACTTAATGTACTTCCTCTTCTGCCTCTTCTTCTTTGTGCTTGCGGCTACCACAATCTTTAACACCATGATGATATCGACTATTGAGAGGAAAAAAGAAATTGCAACCCTAAAAGCCCTTGGCTACAGCCAACGCACTATCTTAAATCTCTTTTTAAGCGAAAATGCAATCTTAGGTTTTATTGCAACCACTATTGGTTTAATACTAGGTTTTATTGTAAACCAGGTACTGTTTACAATAGGTCTTGATATGGCTCTAATGGGCGGAGATGCTATAAAAGGCATGAGCCTTTCAAACATGGTCTATCCTCAAATGGGTTTTCAATACTATCTACTAATATTAATTTCAGGAGTTTTTATCTGCCTATTAGCTGCTCTATTTCCAGTTAAGAAAGGAATAAAGACTGAAGTTGCCACCGCTTTACGTACTACACTATAAGGAAAAATTTATGAAAAAATTAACATTACTTATTTTATTAATCTTTTCTCTTTCGCCTTTAATGGCTCAAACTGCTGAAGAAATTATCACTGCAATTGAAAAGAAAACTTTATTCGACACACTACAAGTTGAAGCTGAAGTGGTTGTAAAAAACCAATTCGGACAAAACACTAGTGAGATTATCAACTATTCTATCTATAACTCAGATACTCGAATAGATATCGTTAGCGGCTCAGATAAAGGGCAAAAGCTATTAAGAAAAGATGATCAAATGTATATCTACTACCCAGATGCTGATGAAGTTATAAGACTTCAAAACTCAAATTTAAAGAATTCCTTCTTAGGCTCAGATCTCTCTTATGAAGATTTAACCAAAGACAATTCACTCCTTGCAACCTACAACGTTGAAACAGAAGAAGATACACTAGTGGAAAATACTGCATGCTATACTCTTTTATTAAAGGCAAAAGAAAAGAAGACCGTTTATCAAATTCAGCGAATGTATGTTGATAAAGAAAGTGGAAATACACTTAAAACTATCTATTATTCACTCTCTCAAAAGCCTTTAAGAGAGATTACTTATTCAGATTATCAAAGTGAGGGCAATTACACTTATCCAAAAGTTGCCATAAGTATAGACTTTCTAAAAAAGAACAGCATAACAGAGATGAAAATTAAAACAATCATCGTTAATCCAACGCTTAAAAAGAGTCTTTTTACTAAGGAGGATTTAATATGGTAAAAAAAGTATTACTACTTTTGGCCATTGTCCCCTCTCTCTTGTTTGCAACTATTTCTCCAAATCTCGATTTTAATTTCTCCCTTAATATGATCGATGAAAAGCTAACTCCTATTTTAAAGATGGGTGTTGGAGTAAGTGGAAATACAAATGAAGTTAAGGGGGTGTTTAAAGCTAATATTAGTGCAACTACTAATACCGTTACTCCATCCTTAAACTTGGCTTATATTCGCTTTAAAATGCCTTTTTTCAACGATACTTTTGCGCGTTTCACGATTGGAAAATCGAATGTAGTTTTAGGCTTTGGCTCTGTACTAAGCGCCGCAGATTTAGTTAATGGGAATAATGCAGAAAAGAGAGGAGAACTAACTGTATATAACGTTAATATTTATCTTCCTTTTAGTGAAAACTTTTCTCTTACTCCTATTATTATCTACCCAGAGCTT
>CAYYEN010000503.1:0-3006 GCA_964470795.1 uncultured Spirochaetaceae bacterium
GTTTAATGTCATATAGAAACCATTTAAAATACCAAAAACCCCAGATGATATACTAGGTTATTAAATTAAATATTCTAACTATGGAATATGTAATAGCAATATGTTTAGTTATTATTATTTATCAGTTAGCAGGTATTAAAAGAAGTTCATACAATACATATAACTCTAGTGCCATAATCAACAACAATTTAAGGATACTTTTAACAGGATTTAATCTACTTTTAAAAGATAAAAAGGACAAAGATACCTACAATCAGATAGCACTAGATATGGACAAAGAAAATCAGGGTTTTGTAGATGATATACAAGGGAAAAAAGTTTAACAGTATCATTCAGAAAATAACTTGCAACTGTAAACCTCAAAAACTTTTAGTTTTTTCTGTTTCCTAGTTTCCAGTTTTTTCTTTCCATTTTTCTAGTTATAGGATACAAAAAGAGTATTAGGACACTTTTAGAGATACTCAAAAACAGTTAAAGGTTGTTATCTCAATATAAACACCATATTAAAGCACCGAGTATAATTAAGGTTATATTGACAACTAGCCAAATGGCTACCATTTTACTAAACCAATGGCTACCCCAAAAACATTGTTATTTAGGTGTTCAACTCTTTACTACTAGCCAGAGGTCTAGCCATTACTAGCCACTTTTAGGGGGTATTGTCATATATGGCTATTCTATGTTAAGTTAGATTTAACAAATTAAACTGTCCAAAACAACTAGCCAATGAGTAAATTCTATTTAACAAGGAAAGAAGTTAAAGAGTTATTAGGTATCTCAGATAGGACAATATCAAGGAAAATTAAACAGGGTAAACTCAAGGTTGACATCAAAAACAATAAACAACTATTTCCTAAAGAGCAGTTTAAAGAGTTAGAAGTCAAAGAGGTAAATGTATATGATACCCTTGTAAACTCACTACAATCTCAGATAGAGCAACTACAAAAAGAGATAGATGTTAAAAATAAACAGATAGAGGACATAAACAGAGCCCTCAACAATCAACAAGGGTTAACAGGTCAATTACAGGAAAAACTGCTACTACTACCAGAGCCCAAAAAGAGTTGGATTGACAAGATATTAGGGAAATAGAGGTTGACACTATGTAAAGAGATTGATAGTATTATATAATTATATATAGTTTATATTATTTACTATTGTTCTTTAAAGGGGAAGTAGTGCTATCTAAATGGATATAAAGGATTGTATCTATCTAGATAGTAGTTAATCTACTGTCAACTATTAGTAACTGAGCAACCCTGCTCAACCCTTGCTCTATGGTATGGGGATAGGGAATATCCAATCAATATTCACAAAAACCTACCCCTACCAGTAGAGTATTTTTTCCAAATAGAATTAGAGATTTCTTGATATAGCAATGTGTTCTTTAGTTGTTCTATTAAACAACTTGATTTTTTTCCTAAATGTTATAATCTATAAATAGATAGGTGTGATTACCTACCTAGAGGGAATAAGTTTACTAGTAGTTCTATGCTATGTCATATCAACAAGTTAGCAAGATAAAGAGCAATAAAGATATTGTTCATTTTAGCAATAAAGCCACTTTCTACTATCAGGGCATATTGTTCAAGGTCTTTAAAACAGATCTAAAGAACCCCAAAGCCCCCCAGTTAGCAATACTCAATGTAGATACAGGGGAAAGAGTATCAGGGCTATTCCATATTGGCTCAAATACATATCAAGGGGATACTAAATCAGATACAGGGAAAAAGGTCTACTTTAGATTAAAGTTCATTGACCAAACTACCATAGAGTTAACAGATTTTGAGAGTGCTTTAATACAGATTGGCTCAGTTATACCAGAAGTAGAAATCAACCCTTGTATTGAGCCCCAGAGCCCCCTACAACCACTTTCTAAATCAGGTGTAGAAGTGGTATCAGAGAGGGAAAAATCAGATATTTTAAATCATAACCAGATAGCCCACTTTAATAGTGGGTTTTAGGTTGTTATTTAAACAACAATACTAGATAAACTAGTGCAGGGGTGTATGAACAGGTTGCACTATAAATATAAACCAACAATTCTAGTTTAGAGATTGTTCTACTAAACCGATTGGGTTGCTACAACTCTAAAATGTAGCCAAAGGGGTGGTCAATGTATTAGGTATGGATAAGGGTTTAGAACAAATTGGGATTGGGATACACACCTAACCCAACTACTAGAGAGTAAACATAATTAAACCTACTCTAGAGCAAGAGTGTATTGAGCCATACAGGGAAAAAACTGATTAGATATGGCAATAAAATTGTTAGTTTCCTATTTAGATAGGGTTCTAACTCTTTTACAACAAATGGGTGGTAAAAGGTTAGATCTAAAAGAGGTATTTAAACAGTTAAAACAGTTTCCAATGGTATAATTAATTAGATATGTAAACCCATAGAGGTAGAGGATTTAGCAAATTAAAGAGTATGAACCAGCAAGAAAACAAGGACAAAAACATTATTCAAAACATAGGATACAAAGAGTTTAGTGCTATATGTGATGAGTATAGAATAGTAGAAACAGCCACCAAAAACCTTTTAGAGATAGCAAATAACCCAGAAACAAAAACAAGGTTCAAGGTTGATATTTACAAATGGATTATAGAGATGAACATAGGTAAACCAAAGCAAATGGAAATACTATCCTCAGATAAAGATATTCTAATAAACATAAAAGAGAGTGTCATAGAACCAAAACCCCTAAGTGCAGGTGTCTTTATTAAATGGGATAAGGACAATACAGAGGAGATCCTAACAAATGAGTTAATCTCCAGAGGTATGACTAAAGAGCAAATTGATACTTTAATTGATGAGCAGTTAGTTGTAAATGATGATTAAATCAAGGTGTAGCAAGTGTATTTAACAAAAACAGCCACTTTCCAGAGCATTACAGAGCCCTATTTTTCCAAAGATATTGCTAAATCAAGGTAAATGACTGCTTTGATACCCCATAGAGGGTAAACTTTGCTATCTTTTTTGCACTAATAAGAAGTGATATGTCAT
>CAYYEN010000504.1:0-2995 GCA_964470795.1 uncultured Spirochaetaceae bacterium
GTTGCAATCTCTTACTTTGCTTGTCTTCGCACTGATCATAATAATGTATTTGAAGTTATTTTTGTCTTCCTGGTTTTCTTCTTTGGCTTCTCAGAAGTTTCTTCTTCAGTCGAATCTTTAACGACCTCTGTTTCGGCACTCTTCTTTGATGAACTTCTCTTCTTCGGAGAATTGAGTTGCTCAGGAAAATCTTTCTCAAGTTCCTTACGCAGTTTCGCTAAATCATTCAAGTACATATCTTCTATGGACGTTGCCTTGACGTACTCGATCTCATCGTGAATCTCCTGGTTCTTCTTCAAGAGTTCTTCCTTTTCCTCATCAGTGAGTTTTGATATTTCGATACTCAGCACACTATGAGGGAGTTTCTCCTTGTCCAAGTCTTTCTTGACATCACTCTTCTTGCGATTCTGAATCTTGATCTTTCCGGAATTCACAAGTTCAATGAACTTACACAAATCCGAATTGTCCTTATATCGCTGCTCAAGAACACTGACCATTCTGTCTTTCCTGACCTGGTACTTCGTCAATCTCCATTTCACGAAATACTCTGTCAGTTCTTCTCCCGTCTCAAAGTAAATCAGTTTTCCTTTCTCGTCAAGGACGTTGAGAATATTCCTGTCTACGAGTTTTGTAAGCATCAGCATAGATTCCAAGTTATTCACTTTATCTGGCTGGCTCATAGCACTGAGTTTTCCGGGAGCAAAGACAATTCGATAATCGATGTTTCCGTCCTGAGAGAAATTCTTCCAGTCACGAATCTTTCCGCTATCAGCCAAGTCATTCAACCCTTCTTCAAATGCCTTATATGTCACTCCATACGGAAGGTCGACAATCTTGACGACATTGTTCTTCAAGTCTATGCTGTACTCTCCCTTAGACGTCCAACGGCGACTCTTGTCGCTATATGTAAAGTTCTCTTGCTTGATTCCTTTCACATACGGTTCGAGTTGACGGAATGTATGCCCATCCTTGATGACGTCAACACAAGCATCGACGACGCCAAGAGGATTCATAGGGACAGCGTTGAGGAACTTATAGCCAGGAGCCAGTCCCTGTTGTGCAGATACAATGACTAACGGGACGATAGGCAAGAAATTGAAAGGCTCAAGCACTTCACCCTCATCTTCTACATACTCAAGCAAGTCCCAATCCGTCTTCAGCAACTTTGAATACTTGGACAGTTTCACAGACAAGTAACGTGGGCTTGACTTTGCGTTGGGACATCTCAGCGTACCGTGCTGCCCGACTATCTCAAGCAAATGCAAGTTATCTGAGAAGTCTGCGCCCCTTGTGAATATAGCGTCGTGAAGTCCTGAGTCTCCGTGCGGATAGAGCGTTTTCTCGAACACACTTCCGCTAAGAGACAGAAACTTGACTTCATCTCCGTTGCGTGTCGGGCCGACAAACGCAGAGTACATCACTTTACGTCCAGATATTTTCAAACCGTCACAAAGCGAAGGACATGCACGAGAGCGTATGATGTACTTTGCGCACTCTTTATAGTCCGTATCAAGGAAGTCCGAGATAGTTCTCGTCTTGTATTGCTATGTACTTGCGAGCAGATGACCGTCAAGTGAACGGCGCCCGCCTTTGTTCAGTATAGGCATAATCTAATTTAAAATCTTTTATTTATTGTACCTGCGAAACTGAAAAAAGTTTTGGCAAATAAATACTTTATGAGAAAAATATTGATTTTGACATCAGTGATGCGCAGCCAGCTGGAGTCTGGTCTCTGGGGCGCCGTGAAGGACACTTGGGCTGACGATGTCATCAAGCATCGTTTCCCGAATATACGCTTCTACGGATACTGTGCGATGAGCAAGGACGAGAAGCATTAGAGTCCGCACGATACGATCGGATACATCGGTGTAGATGAGAAACTCGTGCTTCTTCCACAGGACGATGACTTGCTGTCTCAGTTCGACAGAACACGTGCGACAATGCGTACGCTCATCCAGCATCTTCGTGACGCCGACTACGTTCTGTTAACCAACTGTTCGACATATATCAACGTCCCTTTGCTGAATGATTTCGTACAGAGTCTGAGTGAGAAAGACCTTAGAATATACTGCGGACGTGTGATTTCTGCTCAGTATATGTCGGGTCCTTACTCGTGGTGCTTCTACGGAGAGGGAAGTGCTATTCTGCTCAGACAACCGTGGATTAACTATCTCCTTTAGAATCAGTGGCGTAAGCACGTTATCGAAAACGATCACGTCAACGGAGAGAAGCAATGGCTGTTCTATAAGAGAAATGTTACTGACACCGCTATCGCTTGCATCGTCAATGACTTACTACTTTCTGATGATACGACAACCTGTCTGCATATGTTGGGCGTCGATGAGACTACTATACAGTCTGAGAAACTCGACCACACGCTTTTCTGGCAAGACTGGGGTCAAGATCATATGAGAGAAGAAATGCCGGAAGTGTGGCCGATGATGGGTAGCATTGATTGTCGTGACAAGACTGATGCATTGACAGCGAATAACCTGCACATCGTTCACGAAGAAGTGAGGGAATACTATATAGAAAACGATTATCAAACAGATATGCGATACATTGAATCATACGTAGAGAATCCGCAGACACCGGTAGTGACACAGTCATTGGACAAGCCGGACTGCTGCATAGACGATTATGAGAAACTACCGTTTGACGACTATCACAAATGGCTTGAAGAAAACAGCGATATACCGAATCTTGAAGTCAACGAGGACGGACATCTTGTTGAAGTTCACGAGACTGACGGAAAGAAGAAACAGAGTTACTATGATCAGTGGGGTCAGGAGATTCCCGCAGGAATGACGTACGCTGAGTACTTCAACATCCCGTTCTGGGATCATCGTTGCTGGTACAAGCATCCTTGGGCTGGTGACAACTTCTGCGGTTGCTGTCAGAGAGAGCAGCTTGTTTATCCGGGAGGAAGCCCGACACACGAACACGATGGCAGTGAAAGTTCTGGAAGTGAAAGTAGTTCCGGTGGCGGAAGCGG
>CAYYEN010000505.1:0-2994 GCA_964470795.1 uncultured Spirochaetaceae bacterium
CCATGATATGAGCTTTTCTAAGTTGTTGGTTTTCTATACCACTTTGAGTTCGAAAACTCGCTTCTTCTAGAGAAGTACAAAGAGTTTGAGTATAACCGCTTTTAAAAAGCTCTAAACAAAAACTATTAGTAATCGATGCGATGAGAGCAATCTTGTCGCATTTTTCATCTAATAATAAAGCTTCTAATAAAGGGAGAACCTTTGAACAAACCATAAGAGTTCGCGCACTTCTAAAGCGCCACTTGTAGTAAGGCGTTGGTTTATTATTGAGTTCAAATAAAATATAGCTAGCGTTATCGACAAATTCAAAGAGTGCAAAAGCAGAAGCGGCTTTTTCTCCATGGCTTAAGATTCTTTTATAATTATATTCACCACTTTGAGAGGCTAAAATTAAGTGCTTTGCTAACCGCTTTTTAAGTACATCTTTAGGTAATCCTGTTTTATAGTTGTTTAAAAGCTTAACAAATTCTCCGTTGCCAGGATTAAAGATTTCTCCATTTGTTACTTCATAAAGTGCATATTCAGGTATTTGTAACCATTCTGTAATACTTTGAGGTTCATGAGACAAGCCTGTAAGTTGAGAAAGTATTTCGGCAATAGAAAATACTCCCTCACGTCTTTCTCTGTAATAGGATTGCTTTCCTTTGTTATTTTCAAACTGAGAATAAAAGCGTGTAAGCTTAAAACCAAATTCTAAATCTTGCGCTTGAGTTAGATAGAACTGACAACCAAGAGAGAAATCATGGTCTTCAGACACTTCATCATCAAACCCATAGCAATCACTCCCTTTACCAATTTTGCCAATAGTAATTTGATCATAGAAAGAGGGAAACTCAGTTTTTAAGGCAGGTAGAATTGTAGTTAGATAAAATTGTTTACTTCTTTCAAGTCCTCTCATATATAATTTTTGCCTCACTCTTTAAGTAATTACCAAATTCTATCTCACGATGAGTAATAAAGCCAGGGGCGCATTTTTCACTAACAAAAGCGTAATATCCATCATGCTTTACTTCAGGTAGTAAAAATAATGCTTTAGCTTTATTTAGGTATTCAGCCTCTTCCTCTTCATTATTATATCCAAAGAGGGATAAATCTGCCAAGTTGAGGTAGGTTATTGCTCTATCAAGCTGCGTATTAGCTTCCTTGTTCAAGGCGGCTAGGGCTAGATTTAAATAGGCACGGCTGAGTTGTAGTTTTTTAAGCATCGTAAGACAAGTTCCCAAGTTGTTATAAAGGGAGGCAATAAGTTTGTTATCAACTTGATTAAAGTTTTGATAAAGCTTTTCCGCTTTTCTATAAAACTCTAAAGCTTTTGCATAATCTTGAAAAGCTGAATAAACGGTGGCAATATTGATATAAATAGTAGCAGCACTTAGGCTTTCTTCAAGTCCTAATTTAGCAATTAACGCCTCTGTAAGAACTGCTGTTTCAATTGCTTTCTCTTTTTGTCTAGTCTTACGATAGAGACCAAGTAACTCATTATAGATAGATAATAAATTGCGATTATCTAATTCTTTTTCCCAGTAAGTTAATAATCTTTGCGCTTCTTCATATTTATTGTGTGATAAATACTCATCTGTTTTTGCTATAATTTTATCTATTTCTATCATACAATTTCTCTCTTTTGCCAGTGGGAGACAAAGAAGTGGTAGGTAAAGAAGATGGCTCGACAAATCCAGTCGAAGAACATTCCATACATTACGCCCATAAGACCATAGCCAAGTTTTACTCCAAGAAGGTAGGAGAAGAAGATTCTAAAAATCCACATGCTTGAAATCGATATCACCATGGTGTACTTTGCATCCCCGGTCGCTTTAATGAAGTTTGGAACTGTAAAAGCTAAAGGCCAAATTGCAAGGGTCCAAAGCAAACAAGCTCTATTAGCACTAACGGCTAAAGTACTTCCTTCTAAGGAAAGATTGTAGAATTGTACTAACATAGGCGTGGTGAAATAGAAGAAGGTACAAGTAATTGCCATTACTAAATAGGTGCCTAATAGTAGTCTCTTAGCATAATACATAGCGCTATCAAAGCGTCTCGCGCCACAACATTGTCCGATTATAGTAATAGAGGCAAGTCCTATAACCACACCGGGGATATTTGAAAACCCGCAAATGTTATTAACAGTTGCATTCGCAGCAATAGATGCGGTACCAAAACCTGCAATAAAAGCTTGAACCATGATCTTACCCAGTTGGAAGATACTTCCTTCAATACCGGATGGAACTGCGATATTAACAATTTTAGAAACTATATTATGGTTCCATTCAAGATGGAAGAAGCGCTCAATATGTATTTCATGTTTCTTGTTGCAAAGCACTACTAACAGTATTACAGCACCCACTACGCGAGAGACTAAAGAGGCAATACCTGCTCCAGCTGTTCCCATATTGAAGCCAAAAATTAAGATTGCATTTCCTGCAATGTTAATCACATTGATAATTAAAGAGACTACCATAGTTATGGTACTTTTTCCCATGCTTCTAAAAAGGGCATTAGCACTATTGATGATTCCTAAGAATGGGTAGGAGATTAATATAAAGATAAAATAGGTGTCAGCGTTGTTTAAAACCCCTTGCGTAATATTACCAAAGATTAATCTTAAAAGTCGCTTATTACCAACAAGACCGATTACCAAAATTACAAGGGGATGAAGCTTTCTTTAAGGGGCAGCTATCAGCTGGAAAATGCAGCGACGGCACTGGAAGCTTTAGAGGCTTTGAAAAATCAGGGCTATACCATAAAAGAGGAAAAAATCCGCATTGCCTTTAAAAAGCTAGTCTGGCCGGGAAGATTTGAGCAGATTGGTAAAAAGCCACCCTTCTATATTGATGGGGCGCATAATGAGGATGCTGCCAAAAGACTGGCTCAGACGCTGGAGTTGTATTTTACAAATAAGAAAATTATTTATATAATGGGAATATTGAAGGACAAGGAATATGACAAAATAATTGCTGTTACCTGTCCTCTGGCAAAAGCGGTGGTTACGGTAAA
>CAYYEN010000506.1:0-2993 GCA_964470795.1 uncultured Spirochaetaceae bacterium
GCCTCTTGCTCTCCCGTGGTTGGCTGGACCAAGGTTCATCTGGGCCTAACTCCCGTGTTTATGAGCTTCTTCACGAAACTGGAGAAACTTGACGGAAAATAAGCGAATGGTGAGATTAACACTTCTCGCATCCACAGCCATTTCACCGACGAGTACTTTTCAACAGATTACCCTGAGCATACGTAACAATATGTGAATAATCCAATAATTGGAACACCTTAGCAAAAGATGCGTAGTCCGCTGAAAGCGACCGGCTGTTCCGGAGGAATCCGACCAGGTGATCGGAGCGAAGCGACGAGGGCGGTTCATTCTATCACAGTGGTCGGATTCTGATTCAGTCTTTGTTTTTGATTCCTGGTTTCGCTCTTTTCCGCATTGAGTCTCCTTTCATGACGATTGTGTGTGCGTTATGAACCAAGCGGTCCAGTATTGAGTCCGCCATGGTTGGGTCTCCGATAATGGAATGCCAGTTCTCAATTGGTTGCTGACTGGTGATAATGGTCGATTTGATGCCGTTTCGTTCCTCGACGATCTCCAGGAGATCATGCCGTTGATCCTTGTCCATGGCTTCCAGGCACCAATCGTCAATGATCATGACCTCGGCCTTGGTGATCGTTTTGAGGAGGCGAAGGTAACGTCCCTCTCCTCGGGCAACGGCGAGTTCGTGAAGAAGGCGGCCAAGGCGCTGATACAAGGCAGAGAATCCTTCGCGACAAGCTTTCTGTGCTAGTGCACACGCCAAGTAGGTTTTGCCTACACCTGTTGGCCCGATGATCAGAAGGTTTTCGTGGGTTCGAATCCAGGCGCATGAGGCGAGTTCCAAAAATTGTGACCGTTGGAGTCCGCGAGTCGTCCGAAAGTCTACGTCCTCGACCACAGCGGTTTGCCTAAGCTTTGCCTTTCTTAGCCGTGATTCCATCAGCCGGCTCTCCTGTTCCTGGACCTCTCGGTCGATTAGCATCCCCAGGCGTTCCTCGAAATCGAGCGCTTGGAACTCCTGGTTCTGGCTTTGCTCCCGAAGGCCTGCAATGATGCCGTGAAGCTTGAGACGATGGAGGGCTTCAATGGTTTGTTGGTTCAGCATCATCATTCCCTCCATAAAACTTTGGTCCTCGAATGTGGTCATGAGTGGGAAGCGCTATCTCGGGCTCGGACCCAGGCATAGGCAACTGGTCTTGCCCCTTTTCGAGAATAAGCCTGACCGTTCGATAACGAGGTGAGCCCAGGGCTGATGCACGGGCACAGGCAGCCTCCAGGCGGTCTCGACCGACCTTCTGGGCATATCGCAGAACCCCAAGGCATGCTCTATACCCCTGTTCCGGATACATCCGAGAGTTCAGCATGGCTTGAACGACCACGGTCGTCTCCGGGCCGATCTTGCGGGCCCAATCCAAGATGCGTTCGGGATTCCAGTCGCCCCAACGGTGATTGGGAGGCATGTGTTCCTTTTGGGTGGTATGCTTTCCTTGTTCTCTACTGCGAAGATGAGAAGCCACGCGCTGGCCACGGTGGAAGACCTCGACAATCTTGTTCGTGGCCCTCGCCTCCACAGCCTTTCTGGCCAGCGTATACGGGACGCTGTAGTAGTGATGATCATACTCGATGTGATAATCGATGTTTACTGTGGCTGCCTTCCAGTGGGCAAACTCATATGCCACCGAAGGCAAACTCGCCAGGGCAGGCTTATCGACAGTCTCGAATAGACTGCGTCGCGATCCGGGGAGTTTCCTGAACGGCCGATCGTTCAAACGTTCCAGGAGACGTCGTATCGCTTCGTTCAGGGCTACCAGGGAGAAGAATCGCTGATGGCGCAGCTGCGCTAGAAGCCAGCGCTGGACGAACAGAACACCGGACTCTACCTTTGCCTTGTCCCGGGGTTTCCGGACTCGGGCAGGCAGTATTGCTACGGCATAGTGACGAGCAAACTCGGCATACGTAGCATTGATCTCAGGGTCATAGAACCAGGCCTTGGTTACGCCGCTTTTGAGATTGTCAGGCACGATGGCCTTTGGAACGCCTCCCATGTAAGCCAAGGCCCTGACGTGGGAGCCGATCCAATCTGGCAATTGCTGAGATTGAGTCGCTTCCGCGTAGGTAAAGTTACTGGCACCCAATACCGCTATGAAGATCGAAGCCGGTTGGATTTCACCCGTCTTGGGATCAATGATCGGAATGGTTTGGCCGGCATAATCAACGAACAGCTTTTCCCCGGCAAGGTGGATCTGACGCATGGTGACATCGACAGTCCGGGCAAACTCGTGATAGAGATCGCAAAAATAGCTGTAACAATAGCCGTCTTTGGGATGAGTAACCCGATATTCCTCCCAGAGCAGCTGGAGTGTGATCCCTTTACGGCGTTCCCGATGAACCATGCCCCAGTCAGGGAAAGCTTTTCCCGGGCTGCTATCCTCTGCATTATTGGGGAAGAGTTTCTCTTTCAACTCGTCATCTGTTAGCCCATGAATCTCATTAAGGTTCAGGCCTGCAAGGCGCGCCCGTTGCAAGTATTCGAACACTGTCGTTTTCCCAACCCGGCAGGATCGGGAAATCTGACGCTCACTGAGCCCAAGCTCAAGTTTAAGACGAAGGATTTCCTTGATTTTACGCATGACAATTGGCTCCCTGGGCATGTTATGGCCCCCCCTTTCAGGATGACCATGATAACAGCCCGTTTCCATCTTGCCCTGCGCCGCTTCTATCCTGGATTCTGGTGATTCCGACCACCTGTTCCGGGAATCCGACCACCCATTCCGTTCTATTCGGAAAAAGTGGTCGCTTTCAATCGGAATAAGTGGTCGCCTTGAATCAGAACAGGTGGTCGGATTCGATCAGAACGGGTGGTCGCTTTGGCCCGGAATACGCATCATTGGTGTTTTCTGGAGGAACGTACCAATGGCAAAGCGGATTGTTGCAACCAGTGCCGGGCATCAGCTTAATACGGCTACCGTATTTATGACGATCTGTGTTTCAACAATGTCCCAACGGTGGCGGTT
>CAYYEN010000507.1:0-2985 GCA_964470795.1 uncultured Spirochaetaceae bacterium
AAACATCATCAATATAGCCAAAATCTGTAGTTCCAATGGTTGCAACTACTAAAAATGGAAGATTCACCTTTTTTATGTCCTCTTTTATAAGGGACTCAAGAATATCAGTTCTCATCTTGCAATTCTCATCAACTGGTACTTTTACAACTGCGTTATAGCCCAGTCCTAAAAGGTGGCAAGATTTATCCATTGAAAAGTGTGAAATTTCAGAAGTGTATAATCTAAACTTTTGATAGCTTTTAGGTAATCCTAACTTTTTAACATCATAGTGTAATCTTTCATTACAAAATCTATCTCGAGCAATGGTAATAGCGGTTAAATTGCTTTGGCTTCCACCGGAGGTAAAAACTCCATCTCCATCTTCTGGAAAACCATAAAGCTTTAACAAGTGTCTAATAACTTCTACTTCCATTTCTGTTGCAACAGGAGACTGGTCCCAACTATCCATTGACTGGTTAAATGCATTTAAAATTATTTCACATGCAATAGTCTCTATTAAAGAGGGGGAGTGAAGGTGCGCCATATAATCTGTTGAGAAGGTGTGTAGAAAGTGTGGAATAACATTAGATGAGGCGTAATCTAAAGTCTTTTTAAAGCCCCAACCAACCTCTGGTAGGAGCTCATCAAGTTTAATAATTTCTTTAAGGCGCGCTGGAGTAACTCCAGAAAAGGCTTTGTCATCTGTTATGGAGTTTAAGATTTTGTCGATAGCAAGATTTAAAGCAGTTTTAAACTCTGCTTTATTTTCAGGTTTCTCACTTAGGATAAAATTATTTTCCAACAACATCAGCATTTACCTCTTTAACCGTTTGTGAAAAGATTTTAAACATTGTATCAATTTCATCTTTAGTAACGTTTAAAGGACATAAGCAACGCATTACAGAACCATTTCTTCCGCCTTTCTCCATTACAAGCTTATTTAAAAAACAAAGGTTTTGAATTTTTGCCGCAATTGTACCAGATGGTGGGTAAGAGCCTAGGCTGTCTTTAACACCTGTTGGGTCGATAAACTCAACACCTAGCATTAAGCCTCTACCTCTTACATCCCCAATGATTGCAACTTCACTTTGAAGAGCTTCCATTAAACCCTTTAAATAAGCGCCTTTTTCTCTCACATCTTTTAAAAAGGATGGCTTTGAGACTGTATTCATTACAATAGTACCACCTGCCATTGCAAGCTGGTTTCCTCTAAAAGTTCCAGCATGTGCACCTGGTGACCATTTATCGAGTTCTTTGTTGTAGATAACTACCGCCATAGGTAGTCCTCCACCAATTGCTTTTGAACTTAAAATAACATCAGGAACAATATCAGCATCTTCAAAAGCAAAGAAATTGCCAGAGCGGCCAATTCCACACTGAATTTCATCGCAAATCATTGGAATACCAAGCTCTTTGGTAACTCGTCTTACTGTTTGTAGAAATTTTCTAGGAGCTGGAACTACTCCGCCTTCTCCTTGAATTGGTTCAAGAATAACAGCTGCAGGGAGTGTTATTCCAGATTCTGGATCTTTTAAAGTGCGCTCAAAGTAGGCACAGCAAGCATCAATTCCAGTTTCCCCTCCCAGTCCCATAGGACAGCGGTAGTTATATGGATAGGGGAAAAAGTGTGCATCTGGCATTAGACCATGGACTTTGGTCTTGGCATGAAGATTACCTGTTAAGGCTAGTGCTCCGTGTCCCATTCCATGATAGCCACCGGTAAAGGCAATAACAGAAGTTCTGCCTGTTGCAGTTTTACAGAGTTTTATAGCGGCATCTACTGCATCAGTACCAGAAGGAGAGCAAAATTGTATTTTTGCATTATTTTTAAGTTCTCCTGGAAGTAATGATTCAAGTGTGCTAACAAATAAATCTTTAGTAGGGGTTGTTAAATCTAGTGTGTGTAAGGGAGCATCTGTTTCGAGTAGAGATAACATTGCTTTTTTTATCTCATCATTATTGTGCCCCAAAGCTAAGGTTCCAGCTCCACAAAGGAAGTCTAGGTATAAATTGCCTTCAACGTCTTCAAGATAAGCGCCTTTTGCTCTTTTGAGTGCAAAGGGGAATTTGCGTGGATAGCTTCTTGCATTTGATTCCGTCTCTTCTTGTCTTGTAAGATAATACTTGTTGTCAAACTTGATCTCATTCATCTTCTTTAATTCCTTCTATTCCATAAAAAATTACTGTTAAACAGTCCTTATATATAAAGTGTATTTCCACTACTGGAAATTATAAAAAGCAAGTGAATAATAACCACAAAAATTGAATCTGGCTAGCCTTTATTTGTAATTTATCAAAAATTATTATTATCTCAAAAGTAGAAACAATAAAATCGTTTTAAAAGATAAAACTCTTTTAAATTAATTGTTTCTACTTATAAGATTATTTTAGTTAAGAAAATACAAAAACCCAGATAAATCCTAATAAGAAAAAGAAGCACAAAAACTACTTTTTCAAAAGTTATTCAAACCAATTTTTAAGTTTGTAATAAAAAGAAAAATAATGACTAGAAAAAGTGAAAGGAAAATAAGTGAAAGAGGACGAGCTCAATAAGTTATAAACAAAAGCAAGAACTAAGCTTATAGTCTGTAAATAAGAAATAAGATTTGATGATAAAGTGCTCTCTTTATACGTTTAAAGCGTAATTTTATTAATCCAAATACCTTTTTTCAAGATTATAACTCCTGCAAGAAGTCGTAGAATTTCTTCAACACTTAATAAGAGGTAGACTACAGGAAGGGAAAGGTGAAAAGCAAAAGCGGCTAAGAAGGCAAGAGGAATTCCTACTAAATAGGTACCACACATATCTAGGCAGAAGGTAATCTTAGTCTTACCACCACTTGAAATAATTGAGCCTGCAGTCATATTGCTCACTTTAAAGCACATTATAAAACTGTAAACTGCAAGAGTTGAGTAGGTGAGTAGTTTATCTTCTCCATTGTTTTGAAAGAGCGATAAATATGGCGTTCTTAAAAAATACACCACAAAGCCTAAAATAATACAACC
>CAYYEN010000508.1:0-2984 GCA_964470795.1 uncultured Spirochaetaceae bacterium
CCACCACTCAACTTTATACAGTCGACTTTGGTTTATCAGAGATGCTTCCGGCCCTTATGACCCAATAATTCTCCCAAGCGACTATGACTACCCAGTACGACTAGACACCCTGCAAACGCCTGTGGAAGGGCACACCAAAGTGGAGTTCCAATTACGTCTCAAAAGCTATGACACTTCTTTATGGTTTAAGGTGTATGACATCAACTACAACCTTCTGTCTTTTATCATTGTACCAAACAGCACTGGTAGAGAGTGGGACTATTACAACACCACAGAACAAGATGTGCGTCTCACGATAAACACCGTGAGTGATGTCACTAGTATACAGGCCATTCTCTACAATCCGAGTGTGGCGTATATTGTTCTCCACCACCCAGAGGACAGTAGAGGCTATCGTAGTTGGTATGCCGCCACTCAACAAATACTTGCCCAATCTCACCCCATTCCAATAGGCAATGATTTGGGATTACGAGAACTGCCTGTGCCGATAGAAATTATGATAGAAACAATAAACATACTACTACTTATGTGGGGCAAATTCTATATGGCATTTACCGGACAAACAAGTCAGCAAGCTCTCAGCGGCTTATGTGCGACCTTCTACGAGTGGATAACACTGCAAACTTCCGCTGAAAAAGCTGGCAGTAATATCAAATACTACTACCGTATGTGGCGTTGGCTAAGGTGGGAGGCAGAACAAATGTTAGAAAGGTCAAAAGGTGACCCCACTCTTTCAGGAAACTATTGGGTGGAGCAACTAATGGCAGAAATGGTAGAGTATATGGAGCAACATCACTTCGACCATATGCCTTTATTTAAAGACTTGGCTCAAATGGATGAGCACAGAGATATATTCGACTCCCCAGAGGGAGATATAGCCTTTGTGTTGGATAAGTACAAAGGACTGCGAAATAGGAGGATTTAATTATGTTAAAACAAAGAACTTTTATCATACTTACTAGACCGTATATAACTTCAACGGGAGGTAGATTGGTCGCAGTAGAGGATAATATCGGTGGATTACCTTGGGAATCAGCACCATTTAAAGCTTTTAGTAAATGGACAAAATCTCTACCTCTACAGGATGGGGTAAGTAAAGCGGAAGGCTCTTGGGTAGAGTGGCATCGTACTCGTTCATATTCTGCACTTGTTAGAGAAACTCGAAAACTTTTAAAAGATATTCCCAGAAACGAAATGATGATAGTGGAGATACTAGACTTAGATACAATGATAGTACCTCGCTCTTAGGCAGGTGATACACATTGAAACTAGTAAAAATTAGAGATGGGTTGGTGGAGAAAGAGAATTTTTTTCTCTACTCCCCATCAGCCGATTTTTTAGGCACTCACCAATACAGGAGAGATGAAAATTCTTTTACTTTAGTACATGGCACTGTAGAAAGAGTTTTTCCAGCGGAAGAGTATTGTCTAGTGGTAAATAAGAATGCACAACCTGTGGGTAGTGTAGAGGCTATTCATTTTTATATTAGAGAAGGAATGAGAAAGCTCGGCATCACAGAGACCAGCGAAGGAAATGACGTATCAATGCCTTGGTATAAGCTGATAAGATACCAAAATTTTTTACAAGCCTATTCATCCCTAGATGGGGAAAACTGGGATAATCTAGGCGGCTGGGACGTCAACACACAAACAGTACAAGGTTTTGCCATAGAAAAACAACCCGGCAGTTCCCTAGAGTTAGAAATACTAGACTACAAATACTATCGCTCTCCCTACCTCACTATTGGTGGCTTGTATGCTAATGAGTATGTAGAGGTGGTAGATGACTCCACTGTTATTGACCGTAAAACGGCAACTTCAGAAGGCGTAGTAGATTTATTTCTTCCATATACTTTCACAGGTGTGGTTTCCATTTACACCGACACAACAAAAACT
Organism: uncultured Spirochaetaceae bacterium; assembly: GCA_964470795.1. Classification (GTDB taxonomy): domain Bacteria; phylum Spirochaetota; class Spirochaetia; order Sphaerochaetales; family Sphaerochaetaceae; genus Bullifex. The sequence goes on from CAYYEN010000508.1 coordinate 1,896, forward strand.
ACACTCCTTCATTCAGAAGAAGTGGAATGTGCTATGGGTGATGAGTTTTTATTGGCAGAACATGATATTGCTTTCTTTTATAAAGGTAGAGAACTTACTTGGACACCCACTTTACTCCACGAACGCACCAGTACCATAATTGCTAGAAATGAGGGCAGTGCTATAGACGACCTATTACTCTCTATCGACTACGATGGGCCGCACACAGTGTTATTATCAGTAGACGGCACAGATTACACACCAACTATCACTTACCAACCTTTGCCGTCAGGAGACACAGACTTTTTTGTGAAAATGATAAGAAACCCAAATGTGCCGATAACGGCCAGACTATTGGATTTTGGCTTAGTTGTGGAAAGGAGGGACTAGCGAATGATATTTTTTAATAATAATTTGGCGATGGGTGAACCCATTATACTGGAGTCCTTGCCTAACACAAGACCCACACCCACAACGAAATTTATTGTGCCAGAACACATTGTAGGAACAGCGAACCTATTTATATATATAGACGGCAAATTACAACGTAACAACTACGCAGATAGCAGTTGGAATCATATCACTTTTAACGAACCAATTGCCGCTAATCAGCTTTTCACAGCGATTCTTTTCACTGATACTGGCGAAGGAAGCGGCGTAGACCCTTTGTATCATATGTTTCTTAATGCAAGAGATGGGGAAATTATCTATCGCAACTCTTCCAAAGAACACGGGGTGGAAACTGACTATTCACTTATAGTCGGCAATTTCATAGACGACCCAAACAGTTTCGACTGGGATGGTGTGGCAGATGGCGACTTCCAAATCATATTCAACACTTGGCAAAAGTTCTCACATGGACAGAATGGGTTATTCCCTTCTATGCCGTCAGAACTCAACGGTTGGAGTTTTTTAAACGGAAGAATTATGTGTTCCACAAACTCCACAAGCTACATTGGGTGGGTAACTCCGCAAGCAGAGCAATCTTATAAGTTGCAAGCCACTTTCAAAAGCAACGATTCTGACGATGATACTATTTCATTAGTGTTGGCTTTTGTGGAAGAAAGTGGTAAAGAATACACCATATCAGCTGTTCGAAGTAACGACGGC
>CAYYEN010000509.1:0-2982 GCA_964470795.1 uncultured Spirochaetaceae bacterium
GAAGAAAAAGCTAATTGCCCTGCAGAAGGGACTCGAATAAAGATAGGTTATGAACTTTGGCGAGTTAGCGAAGTTAATATCCTTTCTCATAAAATTCTGATGCAAGATATAGACGGAAGAATCCTTTATGTACCGTTTGATGAAATATTCTACAATGAAGAGAATGAACATTGGGAAATTTCAGAAGAATTTGTAAAAGAAATCTTTGATTAACCAAATTTAAAGGGTAAAAAAAGTCTTGTTTTTCCTCAAATGAAAGCAAGGCTTTTTTTATTTAAAAATTGTTAGGTATTTTGTAAAACATTGCATTGACTTAAGTTAGCGTTTATGCTAGCGTAAGTAACTGCAACTAATATTGGTTGTACTATTTTATTAAAATTGAATCTACCTTAAGATGGTAATTTTTTTTGGAGGAATATCGTGTCAAATAAATCTGCTGAAAAGAGAGAACGCGAGAATGTTGTACGCAGAATGCGTAATCGTCAAGTAAAGAGTGCTGTTCGCACCGCTATTAAAAAATTTGATGCTGCAGTAACAGCTAATGATAAAGAAGCTAGTAAAGCTGCTATGGATTTAAGTTTTAAATTACTTGATGGCGCTTTTTCTAAAGGTGTACTTCACAAAAATACTGCAAGCAGAAAGAAAGCAAGAATGCATGCTGCTTATGCAAAATTAGCTTAATTAGTAACGATCCAAGGAGTGAGTTGTTATGGAAGAAAAATTAACAAAAGCAACTATTATCGAGAATTTACACAATAAACTCGGTATTGGGCGTGCTGATATACATGTGATCATTGATGAGCTCTTTGAAGAAATCAAAGATGCTTTAAAAGAAGATCAGATTATTGAGTTACGTGGTTTCGGTACCTTCGAAGTTAGAACTAGAAAGGGTAGAGAAAAAGCTCGTAACCCTAAAACTGGTGATATTGTAGCTGTGGATTCCCACGGAGTTGCAATCTTTAGACCAGGTAAAGAATTAAAAGATTTTGTTTGGAATTTAAGGGAAAACGATAAATGAAAAATGTTGCAGCTTTAAGTCCTGCACGTAGAAATAGGAACCTCGGGACTATCTGTTCTGAGGTTCTTGTGTTATTAGTCAGTGCGTTTATTTATTCTCTAGCCTTTCCAGGTTTTATTACTGAAAAAGGTATAGGTTTTATTGCATTCTTGGCAATAATACCTGTCTTTTATGTAATCAAGCGCACTACTTGGCCCTGGGTTTGGGTTTATGGCTTCATCTTTGGCTTTAGTTTCTACTACATCTTTAACTACTGGCTTACCACTTTTCACCCGCTAGCTATTTATATAGTAACTATAATAAAAGGGTGTGAGATGATACCGCTCTTTTTAGCGTTAAAAGCCGCTACTGTTTTCTTTAAGAAACGCGCTTTCTGGGTAGAAGGACTAATCTGGGTTGCATACGCATATCTATCAGAAGGCTGGTTTGCTGGCTACCCTTATGGCACTATCTGCTATGCACTTTATCGCTATTTACCCCTTATTCAGATTGCTGAATATACAGGAGTTTGGGCAATTATCTTTATGATGATAGTGCCTCAAGCGTTCTTAGGTAACTGGCTTTATGATAATCGGTTTAAAATTACCTCTTGTTTTAAAACCTTTAAGCTAGATATTATTATCTATGCAGTATTATTTGCCGCTTGGCTAATCTCGGGTTTTGTTTCCTTATCCTACTGGCAGAAAGCGGAACCAAATAAAACTTGGAAAGTTGCAACTATTCAACATAACCATGATTCTTGGAAAGGTGGGTTGCAGACTTACAAGATAAACTTCAATAACTTAAGACGTTTAAGTTTAGAAGCTTTACAATATGATCCTGATATGATTATTTGGTCTGAAACCGCTTTTATTCCGTCAGTTGCTTGGCATACTAATTATCACTATTCTACCACTGAAGATATTCAAGGTAATGAAGAAACTGCTAAATTAGTTGAAGAATTTATTAAATTTGGAGAAGAACTACCAGTTCCACTACTAACAGGAAATCCTGAAGGCGTGTTAAAAGATCCTACAAAAGGACCGCTTAACGAGGACGGTACTTTTAATCGTGACTACTACAATACTATCATAATGTTTGCAAATGGGCAGATTTCTCAAACCTATAGAAAGCAGCATTTGGTACCCTTTACTGAACACTTTCCGTATGAAAAGCAACTGCCTTGGCTTTATAAGACATTGTTAGCTAATGATTATAACTGGTGGCTTAAAGGCGAAGAAGAAACTGTATTCACAACTAATGAAGGGGTAACCTTTGCAACTCCTATCTGTTTTGAGGATGTCTTTGGCTATCTACCAGCAGGCTTTGTGAAAAAAGGTGCTAATGTAATTGTGAACATGACCAACGATAACTGGTCTGGCGCTGCTTCTGCTGAATTACAGCATGCAACTATTGCGACTTTCCGTTCCGTTGAAACTCGAAAGTCAACAATTAGAGGTACTAATAGTGGTATAACTTGTTTAATACCACCGACTGGAAAAATAGTAGATCCGATGGAACCCTTTAAATTGAGCTATAAGATTTATGAGGTTCCGGTTTATGAAACCGCTACCTATGGTGAAACTTTCTTTGTCCGCCATGTCGATTTGTTTGCTAAACTTGCTGTCTACGGTTCTCTGCTCTTGTTAGTTTTAGGCTTTGCTTATAATTTAGTTATCCATATTAAAGGTAATAAAAATGAAAGATGACGGTGCTTCAATTATCATTATAGGAACAGAGTTGACGGAAGGGATTATACAAGACTCTCATGCTAAGTTTCTTACGTCATATTTAACCCAACTTTATTATCATGTAAATGAAATAGTAACTGTTGCGGATGATAATTCAATTGAAGAAATCTTATCAAAACTTGTTAAGCATAATAGGTTGATTATCATCACTGGCGGGCTTGGACCCACAAGTGATGATATGACTCGCTCCTCCATTGCAGAAGTGAGTGGGGTAGCGCTTGAAAGAAACCAAGA
>CAYYEN010000510.1:0-2974 GCA_964470795.1 uncultured Spirochaetaceae bacterium
GCTGGATTGGAGTTTGGGATTTTGAAACAGAGAGGGCTTTATCGAATGGCGAAGTATCATCCAAGCTGATTAGAAATTCTGATGATATAACAACGAAAATAGACGGTTTAGCTGAACAAGTCTCTTCTCAAATAGCAACAATTATTGGGGATCGGCTTGAATCGTATCAACAGGACTTGATGGAAGCCTTTCAGGGCGGTGCAGGTCAAGCAGCCAGTGAAGGAGCTCTTAGAGCTAAGGAAACATATACTAACTTGGTAAAATCATTGGAAGAAGTATCTAAACAGATTAATGAGTCCATGAGTGATTTAACAAGTGGTCTTGAACGAAATATTGTTGAATTAAATAGTCTTGTTGGAAAGATTCAAAATACTGCCTCTGTTTTTGATGATCAGATAAATTCAATGGGCGGAACTATAGAAAAACTAGGTATTGTAGATGACTCTTTTAACAAAATTAATGATAGCTTTATTGTGTCTACAGAGACATTAAATATTGCTTCTGGAACACTTTCCTCTGCAATAATTGATAATAAAAAAGCTTCTTCTGATTTTGTAGGTGCATGGCGTGTCACTAATGACGAGATTAAATCACTTACAGGAAAATTTACAGAGATTGAACGATCATTTAATGCTGCAGGGGATGCTGTCGGAGGAGTATTAAAAGATACAATCCGTGAAGTTTCTTCTTTTCATAATGCTGTAAGTGATACATCAGTAACACAGATGAGAGAATTTACGAATGCGATTAATGATTTCTCTGGAAGACTCACGAGTGCTGCTTCTGATCTTCAAGAAGTGATGCAAAATCATCCTTTATCTACATCTGCTGTGTCATTATCCAAGGCTGCTGATGAATTTCGTCAAAGCATTCGTGACAGTATAGAAGATCTAACTGTTAGTATGATAAATAAGGCATATGTACAGGATAAAGCTGTAAATGAATCTGATTTTTCGATGGTGAAAAGGTAATATGTAATGAGTAAAAAGAATATTACTGATGCACCTCTTTCATTTGATCTTTCTATTGGCGATTTAATGGCAGGTTTACTGCTGATCTTTATATTGCTTCTTACTACTACTCTTTTTTCCCTCCAAAAGGAGTTTGAGTCAAAAAATAGTATTGCAACAGAATATAGGAAAGGACAAGAGGAAATTTATGTAGATCTAGAGATGGAGTTTTCGAAAGATTTGGAAGCCTGGGATGCAGAGATAGATCCCTTAACGCTTTCGTTTAGATTTAAAAATCCCGATCTGCTTTTTTTACCAAACAAATCAGAGCTTCGACTTGATTTCCAAAAGACTTTAAAAAATTTCTTTCCTCGATATATTCAAGTATTATACCCGAAATACAAAGAAATAATTGATGAAATTAGAATAGAAGGACATACTGCAAAGGATGTTACCTTTTCCTATTTAAGCCACATGGAGCTTTCTCAAGAAAGAACGAACGAAGTTCTTCGCTTTGTATTGGGTAAAGCTTCCTCTGAAATTTCTTCAAGCGATATAGAGTGGGTTTATTCCTGTCTGTCTGCAACAGGTCTTGCATATAGTAAACCAATACTAATTGATGGAAAAGAAGATTGGAATCAATCCAGACGCGTTGAGTTTAGGATTAGAACAAATTCTGAACAGAAAATTAATGAAATATTAAAAATTGGAAATCAGTAACAAAATGAAAAAGCTTAATACTGTTCTTTCAGAGATTACAAAAGAATTTAAATATATAAATGAGGATAACAATACTTTTATAGCTGAGGTTGAAAATATCTTTGCTGAAGGTAGAAGAAAGATGTATGAATACTTATCACTTTCTGCATATACAAAGTCTTCTACAGATATTGAAATGCTGGAGAAATTACTTTTATGTACGAATAAAAGTCAAGTTTCTAATTGGATTACTGAGTTTTCATCATGGTGGAGAGTTGTTCCTATTATTTTGTCTCCTGATAGTATAAATCTGCATATATGGGATTGGCCTTTCTTAATTGAATTTGCACAAATAGTAGCTGAGAATTTTCCTATTAAGAGATTTGAAATAGTATTGAGCTCTTTCCTTAAATACTTCCTATTTTTTAAAGAAAAAACAAGGAATTATTATGTGGAAAAGATATTTTCTTCATTAATTAAAAGATGGTCGCCAAATGAAGATACATGGGCATCAATGTTTCATAGTGATGTAAAAATATTTACAAAAGATAATTATGACAAGCTATTCGCTGAAAAGCAAATTCAAGAATATAGAATCCCTGAAGAACTTTTTAGAATAAAGTATTTTCCAGGGAATTGTGAGTTCTGGGATTTTTTTCAAGAATATTATCTATTAACGATTGATGCTGCTTCTTACTACTATGGTAGTAAATATTCGGAGCAATATAAAATCTGGCTGTTAGACCGTATTTTTAATAAAGATAAAGTAAAATGGAAAAATCTTGCATTAGCAGAATTTATCCTTGTTTACATTCAGGATTATGATGATAGTAATTTACAGAAAATATTTAGCCTTTTAGAAAAGCCCTATGATAATAAAACATGGATTAGAGACAATGAATTCGAAGGAAAGAGATTAGAACGAATAAATCAAGCAAATATAAAAATTAATCAGCTGTTGAATAAATCGGCTTTTAATCATTTTTTTGAATCATTTCAATTTGATGAAGAGAGAAAGAATTATTGGAACAAATATGTTATGCAGTTCGACTCAGTAAAAGTATATTTACCTTCATCACTTTTTCGGAAATTATCTTTTAAGGACAGAGTCAGTGGTCGTTTCTTTGAGCTTGGATATTATTCAGCCCCGCCGGTGCTTGTTATGTATACGTATCCATATTGTGTGGTTGAATTCGGTATAAAAGGCAATGCTCTCTACGTTCATCACGAGAATGATACCATTTATAAAGATATATTTACGTCAATTAATTTAAAGGATGCTTCTTCATTTAAAGATACAAGCTATGATTTTTTAAAAAGAACAG
>CAYYEN010000511.1:0-2971 GCA_964470795.1 uncultured Spirochaetaceae bacterium
ATTCTCATAAGGAAGAAAGGCGTTTGCATAGATAAAGCGTTTAGTAACATTACTTGGTAGTGCAAAGGTTGGAGATCCCTCAAACTTATTATGATGATTCATGTATCCAGCTCCTAAGGTCAGTGAATAAACTTGAGGAGTTCCTCCTTCATATAGCGCCCAAGGGGCATCCATACGACCCATATAGTTCATTGTTAGATCGATATTGGGCATTGGAAAAATACGACAATCTTTTAGTTGAAGTTTTTTACCTGGGAAAAACATACAATAACAGAGTTGCAAATGGGGGTTGGTAACAGTTATATAGTCAATTTCATTCTCCCCAGTCTCTGCCATTAGATAATCGTAAGAGCCAGTAAGGCCTGGAACAACTCCCGCATCAACAGTCCCTCCTCTTTTTAACGGTGCTTTGTTTAAATCTGAGAACATCACATCACTTTCAAATTGATTAACAGCAACTTCCCTTAAATTTGGAGAAAAAGCGAAGAATTTATTTGCAGATGTTTGAATTATATTGCCACACTGCAAAAAAGGAGCTCCTAACATAGCATGAACTTCTGCATTACACACTAAGGGTTGTTCATCTAAGTTAGTCATTTCTATTAAGGTGTAGAGAACAGGATGGTTTGGCAGAATTAAATCAAGTTTTCTAAGAAAGAAACGGTTATTCTCTTCACGACTCTTAAGCTCTGAGATTCGCCAAACGCCACCATAGTTTTCTTCAGTTCCGTATCGACGTACCATCCAGTAAGAATTATTAGCATTGATATGTTGTTCTATTTTATTTGGAAAAGTAAAATAGATTCCACCCGCTTGGTAAAGCACTTGTTTAGATTTCCAGAACTCATAGTTATTATCTGAATTAACATTGATACCGGTACCTCTAAAATAGGGAATTGATAAAGCATTAACAACACCACCTTGTAAGGACCGGGTACTCAACTCCAGTGCGACTTCTCCTTGATCTTCAATAACAGATCTAATGATATCATTTTGCATAAAGGTTGCGTTACGAGATTCCCATAATGACATTCTTCTAATATCCATGCTTTCAATTCTCCCAATTTTGTATTATTTTCTATTTAGGGTAGAAAAAACTGTTTCGTTTGTGTTTATATTATATAATAGACATAAGATAGGGAGCTTGCAATGATAGAACAAAAAAATAATATCTTTCATTTAACAACGAAGAACTCGAGTTATGTATTTCAAATCTTACAAAACAATGTTATAGAGCATATTTACTATGGAAGACGTCTTGTTAATCCTTTTATGGATATCAAAGCGTTACAAACTAAAGCAAGCTCTTTAAACAAGTACAACAATTACATAGACTCCAGATCTAACCTATGTTTAGATTTACTTCCAAGAGAACTTGCAACTGAAGGAAAGGGAGATTATAAAACTCCTTCTTGCTCAATCCTTGATACCAAAACTTTTAACAAAACTTTAGATTTTAAATTTATAAAATATCAAGAAAAGAATGGTATCGTGCGCTTTAGTGATACGCTTCCTCAAGCAATTGGTAGTGAAACAAATTGTCAAAGTTTAATAATTTCCTTACTTGATAACACTCAAGATTTAGAATTAGAACTTATTTATACTATTTTCCCAGAAGCAGATGTAATTACTAAACGCACCATTTTAAAGAATACCGGAAATAATGAAATAATGGTTACAAAGAGTGCCTCTTCTGTCCTCGATTTCTCCTCTTCAGCTTTCACTCTTAAAACTTTTGATGGCGAGAAAACTATTGCTAACGGTAAAACTGTATTTGAAACTTGTTCAAACTATGCCGCCTCTCCTCTTCTAGTCTTAGAAAAGAATAATGGTGAATGTTATTATCTTGATTTAATATATTCAGGAGCATGTGCAACAACTGTGGAAAAGACAGCTTCTGGCTTACTTCATATAGTTCAAGGGGTCAACTTTTCAGTAAACCAGCTTACGCTTAAAAAAGATGAAAGCTTTGAAGCACCAGAAGCAGTTCTCGCTTATAATCCTGTAAGCTATAGTAAGCTTAAAGATAAAATAGATTTCTTTATCAATAACCATATTGTTAGAGGCTTGTGGAAGAATAGAATTCATCCAGTAATCTTCAATACTAGAGCCACCTTTCCATTTCAAATAAATGAAAACAAATTCTTTAATCTTATCACCGAGGCAAAAGACTTAGGCGCTGAGCTGATAGTCTTAGATGATTTATGGTTTGGTGTTCGTTCAGTTGATGGAAACAGTTTAGGAGATTGGTCAGTAAACACACAAGCTATTCCTTCAGGGATTGCTCAATTAGCGGCTGCTGCCCACCAAAATGGACTTTTATTTGGTCTTTGGTTTGCGCCTCAAGCTATTAGTGAAGAAAGCCTACTTTACAAGAAACATCCTGATTGGATTATTTCAAAGCCTAATTGTTCATCTTATCAAAACCAATACATTTTAGATTTAACCAAAGATGAAGTATTTGACTATCTTTTAAAAGTTCTTACTACTTATGTAGAGACAAATAAAGTCGATTATATAAAATGGGACTTCAATTCTATCATCTCAGATTACTCTCAAACTAAAGATAGTGCGTATTTACACTCCTATATGAAAGCTGTTTACAAACTACAAAAATCTGTAAAGACAAGCTGCCCGCAATTGATGATAGAAAACAGTTCTAACTGCCACAACCTCGATTTAGGTACTTTCTGCTACATAACTCAGATTACCCAAAGAGAGGATGCTACCTTAGATTTCCTTTCTAGTTTTAATTCTTTTTATCCTCCCGCTCTGCTTTGCAATGAAATAACAAAACTTTCAAGCTTTAGCTACAAGCTTTTTGGTTCCCTTTGTTATAGCTTAGATTTTTTAAGCTTAAAGAAAGAGGATAAAACTGTTATTAAAAAACAAATCGAATTTTACAAAACTTATAGGGCTATTTTACAATTTGGTAGTTTTAAACGGGAGTCTACTTCAGAGTTTACCTTGC
>CAYYEN010000512.1:0-2964 GCA_964470795.1 uncultured Spirochaetaceae bacterium
GAAGCTCAATAACAGCATCACAGAAAGTATAACCCCAGCATTCATAAGCTACAGTATTATCTGTTTTTAACCAACCAATTTCACCACCTATACTCTTACTATCGTTATCTTCAGAATACTTAGTAACAGCAGCTTCAAAGGTAATCTTACCACTCTTTATATCATTGTAGACTGTTTCAAGTTGAGCTTTTTTAGCAGCGTCTTTTGAAGCATCTCCAGTTTTTTCCAGATAAACATGAGCTAATTTTACATTTTCAGCTTGAGCAAATTGAGTTTTATTCTTTCTAAAGAAAGTATTGATTTCTGCATCAGTTGGAACAGGAATGTTCTCTAACTCTGCACCCTTTTCTTGAACAAGGTAAGTTTGTAAAATGTATTGTTCTTTTATTACTTGTTTGTAGTTATCTAAAGAACCATAAGCAGCAATTACTTGATTATTGAACTCATCTTGAGTAAAGGTTTGACCTGCTTGTTGTTCAATGTAAGTTTTTTGTTGCGCAACTAATTGATTAAGTTGAGAATCTGTAACTTTAACACCATCTCTCTCAGCTCCTTGTAAAAATACTTCATTGTTGATTAAAACATCAAGTATTTGTAAAGCAGAAGAGGAATCAGCTTGTTGGGAAGCAATTGCATCATTTAATTCTTGGTAAGTAATTACCTTATTTCTGATCAAATTAACAGTTGCGGCGGGTTGATTAATTACAGCTGCAAAAGCTGTATTACCAATTAATACTAATACTAAAATTGTTAATATAAATTTGTTGAGTTTCACTAGTTATTCCTTTGTACTTCAAGTCGTTTACCAATAGCAGTTGCTAATTCTGGTTTGTTAATAATATCAAAATTCTTTAAATACATGCCTTCTGCTTCCATAACTTTCATTAAAGCTTGCAGACTTTTATTCTTCCTTAACCCACCGTTAGTAATGAAGGCAAAACAGCGTTTACCGCTAATTGTACCAGCACGTTTCAAAAAATCAGATATCACTTTAGGAATCTTTCCGCCAAATGCGGTTGTTGCGGTAGTTCCTACGACTATATAGTCTGAAATAGTTAAATTCTTACCCATCTCAAGATAGGCATTACAAAGCGTAACAGAATGTCCTTGTGCTGATAGTGCATGTGAAAAGGCTTCAGCTACTTTTTTAACTTTTGTTCCATTGCTATCTTTATCTGCATATATAATACTTATATCCATATAAACCTCCAAAAAACAAACATGCTATTATTCTAACACAAAATATATGCACTTAAAAGAGAAACCGACCCAATTTACTCAGGTCGGCTAAAATGCTAATTAAAGGTTATTTTGTAGCAGGTTCAACCGTTGTAGAATCGCCATACCAATTACCATCTGAGGTAGTTGTTGAAGTAGTTGTACTAACGCCTTCTAAAACAGTATCTTTACTAGAAGTTTTATTGAGAATTCCTAAAACTAGAGCTAATACTATAAAAGCTATTGCTAATAATGTTGTGGCTTTATTGATAAAGGAAGAAGTTCCTGAACCAAAAGTTGAATCGCTGGATCCTCCAAAAATACCACCAAGCCCAACAGAATTTTCATCCTGTACAGCAACTAGGAATACTAAAAGTAAGCAAACGATTACGAATAAAACTAATAGAATTATGCTTAAAACACCCATTTTTTTCCACCTTATTTTTCAAAAGCTATAATAGGAAGGAACTTTTCAACTGAAAGTGAAGCACCGCCAACTAAAGCTCCATCAATATTTTTCTTAGCCATCAAAGCTTTCACATTATCAGCTTTAACAGAACCACCATACTGTATAATTAACTTTTCTGCAATATCTTTACCGTATAATTTTTCAACTTCTGAACGAATAAATGCATGAGCGTTGTCTGCATCTTCAGGAGTAGCTGTTTTACCAGTACCGATAGCCCAAACTGGTTCGTATGCAATAGTAATAGCTTTCATAGCTGCTGGATCAACATTCTTGAGACCAACTGTGATTTGTCTTGAAAGAACTTCTTCAAGTTTACCACCTTCTCTCTCTTCAAGTGTCTCACCAACACATAAAACAACTTCCATTGCTTCTTTAATAGCTAATAAAACTTTTGCATTAATAAATTCATCAGTTTCACCGTAATAGCTTCTTCTCTCGCTGTGGCCTAAGATGACAGTTTTTACACCTAAATCTTTAAGCATAGCAGGAGCAATTTCACCAGTGTAAGCACCTGAAGTGTGGTCGCTCATGTTCTGAGCAGCAACTATGATTGAAGAACCTTTGACAGCTTCTAAAACAGCGGGGATAGTTACATAAGGAGGAGCGATCATGACGCGAACGTCAACATTAGCTTCTTTAACTGCTTTAGCTAAATCTGCTGCAAATTTTGCCCCTTCAGATGGGGTCATATTCATTTTCCAGTTACCTGCGATATAAGGTTTTCTCATTTTATTCCTCTTTAATTATTTTTCTAAAGCTTTAATTCCTGGAAGTACTTTGCCTTCTAAGAATTCAAGGGATGCACCACCACCAGTTGAAACGTGGGTAATCTTTGAAGCAAGACCAAACTTGTTGATTGCTGCAACGGAATCACCACCACCAACTACTGAAATAGCATTGCTATCTGCAAGTGCCTTAGCAACTTGTTCAGTGCCTTTTGCAAAGTTAGCAAATTCGAAAACACCCATTGGGCCATTCCAAACAACACTCTTTGCTGCTTTCAATTCATCTGTAATTAACTTAATAGTCTTAGGACCAATATCCATACCCATTAAATCATCAGCAATTTCAACGCCATCAACCAATACAGGTTCAGCAGTTTCACTAAATTCTTTAGCACAGATATGATCTACTGGTAAAATTACCTTAACGCCTTTTTCTTTAGCTTTTGCTAAGAAAGAAGATGCAGTTTCAAGGTAATCAGCTTCAAATAAAGACTTACCAATCTTATGACCTTCAACTGAGAGGAAGGTATAAGCCATACCACCACCAATTAC
>CAYYEN010000513.1:0-2952 GCA_964470795.1 uncultured Spirochaetaceae bacterium
CAACCAATGCATGGAGTCCATTGAGGGAAGCTTCTTCCGTCTTTGGAATTTCCGGTGTGGTTAAGGCTTCTCTGCGGTTTAAGATAACATGAATGGTAAATGTGGAGCCTTTCTTTGGATCGCTTTCTGCCTTCACATCACCGCCCATCAGCTGAATTAGATTATAGGCAATAGAAAGACCGAAGTTTGGCTGCTCAGATACGGCATCATTTGGCGCGTGTGTAACAGGGATCGACTTAAAGAGGTTACTTAACTCATCAACGGTATATCCGACTCCGTTATCCTTAATTGTGAAGCAAAGAGATGACTGGTTACCAATAATTGCATCCTCATGGGCGTGTAGAGCAATCGTGCCACCTGATTTGGTATGATTGATGGAATCTGTCAGGAAGTTAACCAGGATCTGTTGAAGCTGTAAACGATTACCGCAGTAGGTTGGCGAGAATGTTCCGTCCATTACAACAGAAAAGTCAATTCCGGCTACCTTCGAACTTGGACACATTAAATCATTTACAATATCAATAACATCTTTCAAAACAAATGTTTCGGAGGAATCACCCGAAAGATCACCTTTCGACATCTCCGAAATATCTGATACGATGGAACTCATATATTTCACAGTCTCTGTAATCTGCTCGATAGATTCGTTTAATGCAGCTGCATCAGATTTCTGTGCTGCAGCCTGATCCAGTAATTTACTGATGGTTGCAAGCGGAGTGCTGATCTCGTGTGAAATACGTGATAAGAAATCGCTTTTTGCTGTGATTGCCTGCTGTGCAAGAGAGAGCTGCTGCTCCGTACTTTTAAGCATTGCCAGACCCTGTTTCTGCGTTGTTACATCAACCAGGGTGATAACGCAGCCAAGAATCTTGTTCTCTGTGGTACGGTAAGGTGCAACACGCATGAAAAAGACGTTAGTGTAAAATTATAGTTGGCAAATAAGACAGAGTCTGCAGTTATGTAAATCAAGAAAGGAAGCAGAGATAAAATCTCTACTTCCCAATCATACAGTTTTTCTTTATGATATTAACGACGAAGAAAATACGTAAAGGAGACTGTATGATGAATACTATTGTAAATGAGGAACTCGTATCATTCAAGGAGTTAGAGAAAAAAATTTATTCTTATGTATGTGAACTAGCCAGAGAGATTACCCAGCAGCTGCTAGAGTCTTATGATGAGGAGCTTGCCAAATCAAGGGATAGGCAACTTTATCGAGGAAAGGGAAAAAGAACCACCTCAATAAAAACAGTCTATGGAGAAGTGGAATATTCCAGAAATGTTTACCGTACTGAAACAGAGGAGGGGCAAGCAGCTCATATCTATTTACTGGATCAGGCAATGCACATGGATAAAATCGGATTAATCTCAACGAATCTTGCAGAGAAAATCGCACTGACCGTTACAGAATCTCCTTATCGAGTTACGGCAGAACAAATCAGCAGTACCTGTGGTCAAAGCATTAGTGCAAGCGGTGTCTGGAACATGATACAGCGTCTTGGAGAAAGAATTGACGAAGAAGAACTCCATGCGGTAAAACAGATGGATTCCGATCAAACAATGGGCGAGAAAGTGATTCCGGTTCTTTTTGAGGAAATGGATGGTGTATGGTTGCACATCCAAGATGAACATCATAAAAAGAGAAAGAAACAGGAAATGAAGGTATTTACCATGTATGAAGGATGGGATGCCGAGCAGGAAAAACAGAAGCGAAGTACCCTGGTGGAAAAAACAATGCTTGCCGGAATGGAGAATAGCACAGAATTTCACGAAAAAAGAGAGGCTGTTATAAGGAAGAAATATAATGCAGATGAAATCGGACAACGTATTTTAAATGGAGATGGTGGAAGCTGGATTAAAGAACCATATGATCCGGAAACAATCTTCCAATTGGACAGATATCATATCTATCAGGAAATTTTGCGAAAGATCAGTCATAAAGAAGCGCAAAAAGCTATCCGTGAATTGTTTGATCAAGAAAAAATAGAGGAAATGCTTGCGTATATACAAATCTATGCAACAAGTGTAGAAAGCCCTGATGAAAAAGATAAAACGAGTAAGAAGGCAATGGAATTATATAAGTATCTTAACAATAATAAGGAGGGCTTGTTGCCTTACAATAAACGAGGAATTGCTATACCAAAACCCCAAGAAGGACTTTTATATAAAGGAATGGGAATACAGGAAACGCAGAACTGTACCGTAATAACGCTAAGAATGAAACATCGCCGAATGCGTTGGTCTGTTAGCGGAGCAAACAATCTCGCAAAAGCCCTATATCGGAAAGAAAACAAGGAACTGGTAGAAACAATAGACCGATATACAGATGGTCTGATATTCACCATGCAGATGCAGGAAATTATTGAAACATTAAGTGCAGCCAAGGCTCCAAAGAAAGATGGAAAAGGAAATCCATATGCAGACCGGTTTAATCATCATATGCCATTGTTTGAGGCAATGCAGACGGCCTCAAGAAAAGCATTTAAAAGGGCATTTGGACATTAAAACAAAGTACCTATAAATAGGGCTTATTTGGTGATCAAAAAAACAGAAAAATATCATTGAAGAAAAAGATTGGGAAGTTGCCAACGTTTACTTGACACAAACATCCAAACCGTCATAATTGATTTTTTATGAAGAAACAGTTATGATATCGTTATGGTTAAACGAGTCAGGGATTATATTGATAAAATGAATTTCATACAGCCGGGAGATACCATTGCAGTCGGTGTTTCCGGTGGGGCAGATTCTGTCTGCCTTCTTAGTATGCTGCGTGAATTATATTCCAGGGATGAGGTGCATTTGCTGGCGGTTCATGTCAACCACAATATACGCAAGGAAGCTAAAGCAGATGAGGAATATGTACAGTTCCTTTGCGAGAGACTTGATGTGGAATTTAGGGCAGTGAGTGTCAACGTGGAGGAGTATGCAGGAGAACATTCTGTGTCTACA
>CAYYEN010000514.1:0-2949 GCA_964470795.1 uncultured Spirochaetaceae bacterium
AACAATAGAGGTGGATATCAAAGGCTGTCACCCTACTTGTTCTATGGGGGCAACTATATTTAAAAATAAGAATGATTTTAGAGCTGCTTGTAAACGTGCCGACATCGCTTTATATGAAGCTAAAAAAACTAATAAGGGGAGCTGTAAACTATTTATCGAAGAATAGTTGCAAGTATTATAATCAATGGAACACAAAAAGAATCTACTTATAGTTGATGATGTTACTCTTAATTGCGAAATAGTTAGTGAATACTTTAGCAGTAAATATAATATTTTTACAGCACAGGACGGACTATCTGCGCTTTCTATTGTAAAGAGAGAAAAACTAGATTTAGTTATAACTGATATTTTTATGCCTAAGATGGATGGGTTTACCCTAATTAAAGAAATCAGGGAAAGTGAAACTATTTTTCATCTTCCAATAATTGCAATTACTGAACAAGGTGAGAAGTTTGAAATCGAGGCAATTCGTAAAGGCGCGGATGATTTTATCAATAAGCCGTTTAATTTAGAGCTGTTAGATTACCGAATGGATATTCTACTTCATGAAAATAAGGGAACAAATAACTATTTTCAAAAGTTACTATTCTCCTTCTCTTATATAAAGATACCGTTTGCTATTGTAAAATTAAACAAAACAGAAAAGGGTGAGTATTTAAAATATCAATATATTAATGATGCGTTTGCAGCCCTCTTCAAAGTCGACAAAGATGAAGTGTTGAGTGATAAGTTTAATATTAAAGAAGAAAACTTTATTAATCTTTTAAAAGCGCAAGTCAATAATGATACAATTCAAAGCAATACCTTTCATTCTGAAAAATATGATACCTATTTTGATATTATCTGTTATTCCAATAATGATGACTTTTTCTGTTTTTCAATCTTAAAAAATGCTGAAGTAGAACGCCATAAGAAGGAAATTTCCAGATACCGTTATTTAGTAAATGAAATATTCACCTCTGATGAAAATGCCTTATGTGCGTTTTATTGCAATGTTAGCCGTCAAGTGTGTTATAAAGAGATTGGAATTCTGGCCTTGGATACCTTAAAGCAAGCAGATTTATGTAATGTTGGTGAAAAGATACTCTCCTTAGTAGTGGATGAAGAAGTTAAAAAGAAGTTTATGAGTCTCTTGACTCAAAAGAATTTTATTAGGCTTTACGAAGAGGGTAATACACAAATTAATGAAACCTTTTTGGCTTTGGTAGATAAGAATAATTATTGTTGGGTTGAGATGCAGATTAAATTGGTAAAGAATCCTAATACTAAGGAATTAGAGAGTCTTATAAGAATTAAAAATATCAATGAGACTGTTTTATCACAAAAACTAATTGATGTAATAATTCGAAAAGATTATGACTCACTTTTTTATTTTGATTTAGCCTCCGATACCGCCTATATCTATAACATTGAAAATTCTCTCTTTTGGAATCATCCATACGTGCTTAAGAATGCGAACGAAGCGGTACTCTCTTACTTAGCGGCGAGTTATGTAGGAGAGGATAAAGAGCAGTTTCTTAAAGATAATTCTTTTTATGCAATTGCTGATAAAATGCAAGAGTCACCAAAGTATACTGTCGATTATTGTGTAATTGAAAACGGTAAGAGACGGCTAAAACATGCAACTTATTGTTGGATGGATGAATATAAAAAGCATCTCTGTTTCTTACGCAACGATATTACGCTCAGTTTAGAAAAAGAACAGCAACGAAATGCGGAACTTGAGAAAAAATTGGAAGAGGCAAGAGCTGATGAGAGACGACAGAGTGCAGATAAAGAGCGCTTAATTAATAAATACTATGAGGAAATGCGACAAAAGGCGATAATGCAAGATCACCTCTTTAGAAATATTCCTGGTGGTATTGCAGTTTATAAAGTTGGAGAGACTGTTGAAAGTCTTTATTATAACGAAGGCTTTATCTCCTTGTTAGGCTTTGATCCTAAAAAAGATGATGCAAAATCTATCATAGCGATGAAGATAGATGATTTTATTTTTGAAGAGGATAGAGAGCGTACACTTCAGGAGATAAGAGAATGTGCCGCGCAAGGTATTCCTTATCAAACCACACTGCGCTTAAAGACTCAAAAGGATGAAATTGTGTGGGTTATGCTCTCTGCTGTAAAGATTCGAGAGGATGATGGGCAAGCGGTCTATTATGCTATTAATACCAGTGTTCCAAACCAAGTGGTTCAATTTGCCCAAATTTGTGAAAATTCGCCATCTCCTATCTTTGTCCTTAGTTTGAGAAATAAGCAAATACTTTATAACAACACTGTGGCACAGTCGGTTAATAGTAATATTTTTAATAATGATATTGAGCTAATCTATAACTATTTTATTCCTATAGACGAAAGAGAATATACACTTACTGAGGGTGTTGAATTTTGTAAAGAAGTTTCAATACAGCCAAGTGGTAAAACCTATACAGTCAGAAGTAAGGTAATTAACTGGAATAATGACACCTCTATGGCTATCTTTCTTTCTGATGAAACTAATTTACTGAAAGAAAGAAAGCAAAAAGAGAAACTAATTCAAGCTGAGGCGGCTAGTAAAGCCAAGACAGATTTCCTCTCACGTGTTTCTCATGATATGAGAACTCCGCTAACTGGTATTTTAGGACTTACTTATTTATCACAAGATTGTCAAGAAATTGATAAGCTTCAGGATTATCTAAAACAAATAGGATCTCTTGGACAATTACTTCAAAGTCTTATCAATGATACTTTGGAAATGAATGCCATTGAAAGTGGTAAGGTTAAACTGAACTTGAAAGCGTTTGAAGAAAAAGAGATGTGTGATACCATTATTGAAGTAATTCAGCCCCAGCTTGCAAAAAAGAATATTAAATTAAATACAGATTTTAATTTCTGCCAGTGGCGGGTTATCTATGCAGACCCTCAGCGCCTTCAACGAATTTTGCTCAATGTATTAAGCAATGCGATAAAATT
>CAYYEN010000515.1:0-2945 GCA_964470795.1 uncultured Spirochaetaceae bacterium
CTCAATTATCACAGATTCATCACCTTCAGATAATACAAGAGTCTTATTTAAAACATTAATAAATTTCTCGCGATTATTGATAATATTCTTAATTATATCAGCAACTTTAAAAAATGCTTTCATATCTTTCAAATATTCTTTTCTTTGATTCTTATCTCTAATTGTTTTAGCAAATTTCTTCATATTTAAATATAATTTAGTAACCAACATAGTTTTATTCTTCAAACTAGATAAGTTAACTCTATCTAATGATCTACTAAGACCGTTTAAGAAATTATTAGGAACAGTAGTTTTAGTCTTAAAACCAGAACCAAACTCCAAATATCCTAAACCTTGATCATCTGCAATAACATTCTTATAATTATTATTTAATAACGAATCTAGTAAAGTCATCACATAATTAGAAACATCGTTAGAAAACAAGAATGATAACGATTGTAATGAACCAACACCATCTAATTCAACTTTAGGAGAACTATTTCTCTTATTAATAGAATCAGTTACTCGTTTCATTTCATCTCGTTGATCTACCATCTTATTTAACGAATTAATAAATTCATCTAATTGTTCGTTCTCATTCAAAATACTTTCGAATAAAACTTTATCGCTCTCGACTTCATCCCAAGCTTTATTTAATTGTTCCCAGATTTTATCGTTAAACACTCTTTCTTTGTGCTTAATTTCTTTAGTTTCATCTCGACCACCTGGTCAAATTTTCTCCATTGTTGCCCAAATAAAATCTAATTGTTCATCAGTGAACTTCCATTTAACATTAACACCAGATTCTAACCAGCTTTGTGGTGAATTACCTCTTTCAGCACCAACTGATGCCCAGTCACAAATCATTTCTTCCAAGTAATTCTTCGGCATTTTAGTTGCATCAATAACTATATTCCTTGGTTTATCTCTATCTTTAAAAGAAACATCTGCATTTATCTTAGCTGCTTCCAAATCCCAATATTCTGGGTGATGTGGGTTTTTAGTAACGTGTTCATAAGTTGCCCATCTCATAAAGGTATCTAATTCTTCGTCGATTCCGATTGCTTCCTTGAAGTCTTTATTATATCCTAAAGATATAAAAACATAGGGAATGTACAATTCATTGAATTTGTCGTTATCATGACCTTCGAAACCCGAACCTTTTAATTTCTCACCGAAAGTTTGAACACCAAGGACATGAGCTTTGTTTCTCTTGTCTGCTGCTTCTTTCCAATCTGGGTTTTCTTGTAATCTTTTTCCATATTTCTCTTTTAATAATTTAATATGTTCATTTTTTAAATCAAACATGCCCATGTTTATCACCTCTTATTTTTAATGTATTTTATAATTAATTATTCAAGGACTTTCAAGTAAAAATAATTAATTACTAAAAAAGGTAGAATTTCTACCTTTTATTCGTCTCAACTACCTGGATCTCATACTGTTTCTAATACGACTATCCTTTTATCTAAATTAGTTATATCTGTGTCTAATAAGTCCTTAACTCTCTTTATTGCGTTCCAAACTGCTCATACCGTCGGTATATCATGTCTGGATACGCCCTTATCTTCTATATGTGTTCTGGTGTCATCTACACCGATTTTAACTGCTTCTTCAATGACTTGTCCTGACGATGTCTGGACTTTCTTAAATATTTCTATTGCACCAAATTGCGGATCATCTTCTCCAACCAATCCCATTCTTATCTCATCAGAGTTTAACTTAAATAAGATTTGTTTAGTATCTTCATCGATACCAACTTTAGAACCACTTGGGAAAGTAATCTCGTTATCGTTTACGTCTAGAATTCATTGGTTCATTTGACCTTGTTCATCTAGTAAAGAGAACCTTAATTCTCCTTCTTCGATATTATCGATCGTTACTTTGTTTTTACCGATCTGGAAAGACTTAGAAGTAGTTCCGTCAATATTAAAGAATGTTTTTCTATTATCTATCATGTTACCCACCTCTTTTTATAATTAATTATTCAAGTAAAAAAAGAATGAGTAAATTTCATTCTTTTATAAGTAAACTGTTTTAATTTGGCAATGTTTATGTCGTTTATTGCCCCACATACCTTTTGTATCAAGTTCAATAACACCGTTTGATCTTTTACTGAAATAATTTATGCCCCATAACTCTCTAAAATCAAACTCAGTTAGTTTCAGTATGAATAACTCTTTAAATCCTCTAGTTTTCTTTAATATATCGTCCTCGTTCATACCCATCTGAGCTGCAGCTTCAGCGAACTCTTCTGGATTCCTAACAGAGCTTAAATAACTAGAAAATTTTACGAAACCTAGTACACCAAAAAGATCTTTTAATACTCGATCATTTTTACTTTCATTTATATCAGAGGTTACTGTCCTGAAATACATAAGGTCGTGATGTCCTGTATCACCCGTTCCATAATTTCTTTTATGTACGTTCTTTTTAACATATTCCCAATCATCTGATTTTGGACCCATATCTGATAAATACTCTAGAGTAAACTGAGATACATACTTCGGGTATACACCAAATAATAATGCCGGTACATTTATATTATTATCAATATCCCGTTTTATATTTTGTGGCAAATATTCTCTTAATAACATAAGACTGTTATCTGTTGACTCTAATAAATTTACTATTTCTTTATTATTTATATTTATTATAGCGTGTTTTTTAATAGTATTAATATCGTCAGAATCAAACAAAGATTTCTTTTGATTTCTGAATTCGGATAAAATACTGAATTCGCCTAAAATGTTTTTGTTTAGTCCCCAATCAACATTGAAAATATTAGGGTTATCTGTCGGTGTTACTACAGGTGTGGATATTTTTCGTTTCGATAATTGTTCTGTTAATTGTGTTGTTATATTATTAAGTGGTCTCTCGATTGATTCCGTTGAGTAATATTCAGATAGATCGACTTGAACTGGGTCTTCCTCGGGTTCAACTGCTTGGGTCTCTTCTACGAATGT
>CAYYEN010000516.1:0-2934 GCA_964470795.1 uncultured Spirochaetaceae bacterium
TGGTTGAGTACTACAAAGCCTATATTTATTCTCAGTTAGGTGAAAAAGACGTTAAAGCACAAGAGTGTAATCTCGATTGCTGTTTTCCCAACACACTAGAAGACTTAAAAATCTTAGAGTATGCTGTAAATAAAAACAGTGAGGATAAAGTTGCCTTATACTTATTAGGAAATCTTTATTATGATAAGAAACGCTATAAGGAGGCCTATAACGTTTGGAAAAGGAGTGCAGAGCTAAAGCTTGAATATTCTGTTCTTTATAGGAACCTTTCAATTGTTAGCTATAACAAGAGGGAAGAAAAAGAAGAGGCAGTAGACTATTTATTAAAAGCAATTGAATTGGATAAAGAAGATGCAAGGCTTGTATTTGAACTTTTACAACTTTATGAAAAACTTAAAAAGAGCATAAGCTTTCGCCTAAATTTCTTAGAAGAAAGAAAAGATTTACTTTTAAAGCGTGATGATTTACTCATAAGCTACATTTCGCTCTTAAACTTAAGTGGAAGAGAAGCAGAATCCTTGTCTCTTCTTACCTCGCACCACTTCCATCCATGGGAAGGAGGAGAGGGGAAGGTTACTAAAGAGTATATGCTTTCCTTAAGATTATTAGCACAAACAGAAATGAAAAATAAAGCATGGGATAAAGCTCTTTCATTGCTTTCTAAAGCGTTAGTCTTTCCAATTAATCTGGGAGAGGGGAAGCTGGAAGGAAGTAAAAATAACGATTTGCATTATCTTAAAGGGTTGTGCTATAGAGCTAAAGGAGAGGAGAATGTAGCACTACAAGAGTTCTATCTTGCTACTCTTGGAGCAGAAGAGATTGCTAATGCCCTTTACTATTATGATCAGAGTGCAGATATGAGCTTTTTCCAAGCGCTAGCTTTATTTGCCCTTAAAGATGAAAAAAAGGCAAAAGCTAAGTGTTATAAACTTATCGATTACGGAAAAACACATATGTTTGATGATGTTTTACTTGATTATTTTGCAGTCTCACTTCCTGATTTACAGCTTTGGGAGGAAGATTTAAATACCATAAACCAAGCCCATTGTTATTATGTTATAGCACTAGGATATTTAGGCCTTAAAAATAAAGAAAAAGCAACTAAATACTTTGATTTATGCCTTAGCCTTAACAGTACTCATAAAGAAGCCTATATTTATAGCACTTGGGCATTAGTTTTTTGTTCTTGTTTTTTGCGGTAGCTAATGGGAGTGAGGTTTAATACCTTTTTAAAGGTGTTACAAAAGGCACTATCATTAGCAAACCCACATTTATCAGCAATCTGGGATAAAGATAGAGTAGTTGCGCTGAGGTAAAACGAAGCAGCGTCTACTCTTGTTTTTATTAGATACTCATGTGGCGTTAACCCTGTTTCTGCTTTAAACGCTCTGATATAATGATAAGGACTTAAACAAGCAATTTGTGCAAGCTCTTCTAAGCTAATATTCTTATTAAGATTATGGTTAATAAAGTTAAATACTTTTTGGAAACGATTTCTTTCCTGGGTGATAATAGTTTCATGGTCGTAATCGAAGAACTCTGTTAAGAGGGTAGTGATGTACTTGTTGATAATTGCATCGGAGGGTTGATTTCCTTCTGCAAACGGGGTTATCAACTTAGAAAAAGCTCGGTTTAATAATTCTTGGTTTGGAGGTGCGATAACGCATTGCTTAACTTGTGCAAATAGCTTATCAATTGCGAGTCCATCAAAGTGAAGCCATTCTATTTCCCATTCTGTCTCTGTCCCGTAGCTTGGACGTGTGTAAACATTTAGTAGGGCAAGATCTCCTTCTTTGAGCTCATATCGCTTTCCTTCTACTAGGCAATAGCCATTACCTTTTTTTACATGGATTAACAAATAACTATCTAAACTATTCTTTCTAACAAAGTACTGGCTATTGCAGTAGTAATGACCAATACAAATCATGTAGTAAAAGAAAGCCTTGGTCTTATTATTCCCGTTATAGAAAAAGATATCAGAGGTTGGTAATACCCCTCGTTCGATTAATTTCATACTACACTCCAAACGAATATTATCTCCATTATAATCTGTATTTTCTCTAAAGGGGAAACTGATTACTAGAAAATTTCAAAAAGGGTTAATAAAGTTAAACCGTTTTAGGAGGAAATAGTAAAAAATAATTTAAAAGTTGTATACAAGAATAATGCATAATTAAATGCTTTGCTACAAAGAAAAAGAACAAAATATCACTTCTTTGGTGTTTTTTAAGTACTTTAATTAAAATCCTACCCAAAAGAGTGTATATTTATGAATTTCCTTGCATAAACCATCTGTTGCAAAGAATTTACTTTTCATAAACAATTTTTACATAAGGATTAATTTATGAAAATATTAAAATTTATTATACTATCGTTGTTAGCTATCTTAGTGTCTTGCAGTTCCAATATTGCAACTCCACCTCCGACAGTCTCTCAAGAAGAGATTGTAAAAGTTGTCAAAGCTTTATATAACTTAGTTTCTTCAAATAAAGCTTCAGTGGAGCAATCTAAAATAACAGCTACTACTAAAGATAATCTAACAGTTACTTCAGTTGCTAATAAAGTAAGTAATGATGATAATGGCACTCTTTCTTTTACCGCAACAGGTAAGATAGGAAGTCAGGACTTTAAAGATATTAAAATTGAGCTTACAGGCTTTCTTAAAAATGGAAGCACAACTTTAACAGAGGAACAATTAAAGGATAAAGTAAAAACCCATTATAATTTAGTTTTAACAAATCTTGCGTCTGTTGAAAAAGCTAAGATTGTAACTTTTAACAATGATAATGAGTTATCAATTACTTCTGTTACTAATGTAAATTCTGATGATATCAAGGGAACTCTTAGTTTTACTGTTAGTGGTAAATATAAAGAACAAACAATTACGGCTTTAATCATTACTGTTACTGGCTTTCAGAAAAAAGTCAGTCAAAC
>CAYYEN010000517.1:0-2933 GCA_964470795.1 uncultured Spirochaetaceae bacterium
TCTTCCACAGTTCCTCGCTATATCGTTAATGAGATAAATGGTCTTGGTGGAGATATTCAAAACGCTTATGGTATTGATGTAAACCAACTTATTGAAGTTTCTAAACTTGGAATTGGTAAGATAAACGTCGATACCGATATCCGCCTTGCAGTAACTCGTAACGTTAGAGAATACTTTTCTCTTAATAGTGCTAGACGAGAGAACCCTGAAATTAAAGCAATTTGGGATTTGCTAGTTGCTAACCCTAAAGCGTTTGATCCACGTTATTTCTTAACTCCTATCATGGATACCATGATGTATGGAACTATTCCTAACGAAGGAGTTTCAGATATAGTTAAGTGTATTATACAGGGTGTTATGGAAGTTGTAGGTACTCTTATTGTACAGTTTGGCTCTTATGGCAAGATGAATTTAGTAGAGTTTAAAACACTAGAACAGATGGCTGAATACTATAAGAAGAGAGGCATCTGATGCAGCATATTTATGTTAATTTTAAACGTTTTGATGTTGAGCCAAGCTTTGGTGGAGTAAATAGATTATCCTCAATTACAGACTTTGGTAAAACAGTTGCTACCAAGACTAAAGAATATACCAATTTATATAATAAAGAAGAGGTTGAATTTGTTCAGTTCTACCCTGAAGCACAATTAGTTGGAGCTGTTTCTGCTTTAAGCAAGGATGATAATCTTTCAGTTGGCTCTCAAGGGGTATACCGCAAGAACATTAGTGTTGGTGGAAACTTTGGTGCGTTTACCACAAGTTTACCTGCAACTGCAGTTAAGACTTTAGGTTGTACTACTGCATTAATTGGACACTGTGAAGAGCGAAATGATAAGAATGAATTGTTAGCCCTTGGTGGTAATAAAGATATCACTCTGGTTAATAAAGTGCTTAATGAAGAGATTAAACGTGCAATAGAGTCTGGTCTTAAAGTCCTTTATTGTATTGGTGAAAAAGAGAGTGAAGTAGCTAATTGGGATGAGGTTTTAACCTCTCAAGTAAAGCTTGGACTTGAGGGTGTCGATTTATCAAAAGTTGCAATTGCGTACGAGCCTGTTTGGTCTATCGGACCTGGTAAAACTCCCGCAGATAAAGACTACATTACTAAAGTTGCTCGCTTGATAAAATCACTTGTACAAGTACCTGTTGTTTATGGTGGAGGATTAAAAGAGGCTAATGCTGAGATGTTAGCTTCCATTAAAGAAATTGATGGCGGTCTAATCGCCTTGACCCGTTTTACTGGGGATATCGGTTTTTACCCAGAAGAATATGGCAAAATTATATCATTATACATGAATGGAAAGAGGAGTTAATTATATGAAAATGCAATTTGAATATGGCGAAGGTGTGATGAATGCCAATTTACCAGATAACACAGATGTGTTTATTCCTGGTACTACTGTAAAAGACCCAGAGTGCCTTCCTCAAGATTGGGATACTCTTTATAAAGCAACTCTCGATAGCATTAGAAACCCTATCGGAATGCCCAAATTAACAGAGCTTGCTACAAAAACTAGCAAAGTTGTTATTGTAATTCCAGATATCGTAAAAGGCGGATGCCAAGCAACTAGCCATAGAAAAGTATCAATTCAAGCTTGTCTTGATGAACTTCACTCAGTTGGTGTTACTGATAACAATATTCTCTTACTCTTTAGCAACGGTTTACACCCAAGAACCACTGTACCTGAGATGAAACAAATTTTAGGTAATGATATCTTTAATGAATTTTATCCAATAGATAACATCACAAGCCATGATAGTGAAGATTATGATCATTTAGTAGATTTAGGTTTTACCTCTAACGGTGACCATGTAATCTTAAATAAATATGTATATGATGCAGATGTTGCTATCTTAATTGGACATACTCAAGGTAATCCTTATGGTGGTTATTCTGGCGGTTACAAGCATTGCGCAACCGGTATTAGCCATTGGAAGAGTATCAGTGCTCACCACGTACCACGTGTTATGCATAAAGATGACTTTGTTCCAGTTTCTACTCACTCAACTATGAGAGATAAATTCGACCAACAAGGTATGTTCATGGAAGAGAAGATGGGCAAGAAGTTCTTCTGCTGTGACGCAGTTTTAGATACCTATTCCAGACAAATAGCTATCTACTCCGGTTACGCTAAAGAGATGCAACCCGTTTCCTGGTCTGTTGCAGATAAGCGAACTTATGTAAAGTGGGCTGAAAAGAAATATGATGTAGTTGTCTTTGGTATGCCTACCAATTTCCACTATGGAAATGGTATGGGAACTAACCCAATTCAGATGATGCAAGCACTCTCTGCTCAAGTAATTCGACATAAGAGAATTCTTTCAGATAAATGTGTATTCATTGTCTCTTCTGTTTGCGATGGCTATTTCCATGAAGAAAGATGGCCATACTTAAAAGAACTTTATGAAATGTTCCAGCATGATTACATGAACACTCTTCCTGATATGAATCGCTATGGTGAGTATTTTGCAACCAACGCTGAATATATTAGAAAATATCGTTTCTGTAATGCGTTCCATCCCTTCCATGGCTTTTCTATGATGAGCTGCGGTCATATTGCTGAAATGAACACTTCTGCTATCTACATTGTAGGTGCAAGAGAACCTGGTATTGCTCGTTCTATGGGCTTAAAGACTAGAGCTAGTTTTGAAGAAGCATTAGAAGATGCAAAGAAGAAGTTTGTTGGAGAGAACCCAAACATCTTAGCACTTCCTTTAACTTTCAAACTAGGTGCTGTTCACCTTTGTATGAAGGATGATGAGATCTAAGGTTTAACTAATAAAAATTGAGGAAAAACTATTGTGTAAAAAGCAATAGTTTTTTCTTTATAATTGCCTCCCCTTAAGATTCTTCCCAAAATTTAGATAGATATAGTATAATTATAAAAAGAGGCAGAGAATGGAAAGAAAGCGCATAACAGTAGGTACTGATA
>CAYYEN010000518.1:0-2931 GCA_964470795.1 uncultured Spirochaetaceae bacterium
GGTCCGTTAGTAGTTACATAAATTCCTCGGTGCTCTTTAAAAGGCAAATTACACTCTGCAGTGGCTTTTGTAAACAGAGTTGCAAGCTGTGGGTTTACGATTAGTGACATCTCTGAATGACGCACAGGAAACTGTAAGCCATCATAAAAGGTATTTGCTCTCCCATGAGAAAAATCGATGAAATCGGAGACGATACCAACGGTTCCAGGAGAGAGGCGCTCAGTTATAGAGCCCACTGCATGGATGGTGATAACAGTTTTTACTTCAAGCATAGAAAGAGCCCAAACATTCGCTCGATAGTTGATAAGATGAGGGGCTATCGTATGGTTGTGATGATGGCGGGAGATAAAGACATACTCCTCCCCTAAAAAAACTTCAGCTTGGCCAAAAGGAGTTGTTATAATTTCCCTTTTTCCATCTTTAAGGCCTAAATCTTCAAATCCAGTACCTCCAATTATTGCGCCTTTATACATAAGGGGCCCTCCGGTGTAATAATTTTAGTAGCAAGAGAAGAATCGATAATATCAAAACAAGGGTATAAAGCACCAACAGCGCTTGAAGTTATCTTAACGCCCTGTATTTCTTTAACCCAATTAGGGTCTCGGTATTCCACTACTATATCTTGTCTATTCTTTTTATTGATATCAACGCCTAAGCTTGTTGCATAGTAAGGTATATTGTAATACTTTGCGCAAATAGCATTCTCTAGTGTTCCCACTTTATTAACAATAGTACCATCTAGAAGAGCTAAATCTGAGGCTGTGATGTACTTATTGATGCGTCCGGCTCCCATAAAGTGAGCGGGCATTCCATCTGTTATCAAAGCTGTTTCATACCCCATTTCAGCCGCCGCTGGTGCTGTTAAGTGCGCACCTTGTAAATAGGGACGAGTTTCAGGAATGTAAAGCTTAAAGGCTTTATGATGTTCTTTAGCAAGAGCGAGCGCTATAAAGAAAGAATGCTCAGCAAAACAAGTAGTTAAGATGCCATCCCCATCGTTGATCAACTCTTCAAGTTGTGTCCCTATTTTTAAATAAGCTTCATCAAACTTATCGAATTCATCTTTCACTAACCCATCTACTACTTCATCAGTAAAAGTATCAGTTTGAAAGGCGAGTTCTATCTTATCTAAGAGTTCTTTAAGAGTTCTTGCCATAGTAGTATTAGTACTTCTTGCATTCGATAGACTTACATAAGCTTGAGAGAAATCTGAATAGGTTACATCCTTAATTCTGGCAACTAGGCGAAAGGTTTGTAGTGCTACTTCAAGCGGTCCTCCACCTTGAGTCACCATATCTTTAATTGCTTGACTCGCCTCTTGATAATTAGAAACTACTACACCCTTTTCCTCAAAAGGAAGCGCTCTTCTATCGTTGATAATTAAGCTCTTGCCTTCTAAGGAACAAATTACATCATGCTGTAAAAGCCGTGGTAAATATTTTGCTATTTCTATCATTTCCAAAATCCTATATGATCTTTTATAATTATTGGAACTAGAGGACTATTATCGGCTAACGGTCCTGCAATTTCTATGGTTTTCTGCCCCGATTCAAAAACTTTTTCAGCGCTTAAACTAAAGGTAGGATTTTCATCATTGCTACCTGTCAGCTTTAAAAGAGACGCTTCACTAACTCCATAGCAGAGTCTTCCAATATTAGCCCAGTAGATCGCTCCCGAGCACATTACGCAAGGTTCAAAATTAGTATAGAGCGTGCATTCAGAGAGAAATTCTGGAGGATAGAGTTGAACTGCTTTCATAACCAAAAGAGTCTCTGCATGAAAGGCAGAACCACCATGAGTAAAATCATTTCCTTGTTCCAATAAGATTTCGCCATTTTTATCCGCTAACAAGGCACCAAAGGGATGATTTGAGTTTAGTTTTGCCTCATGAGCGATATTTACACATTCAAGCAATAGCGCTTCATCCTTTTGATTTATCTCAGTTTTAATAACATTTCCCATTATTTTTTACCTCTACATAAAAAATACACAAAATAATGGTATAATGGCAATTAGAAAAGTTAATTTTAACTTGACCAAGAGTGAAGTTATAACTACTTTTTCAATATATATAATAAAAAAGGATAATTAGCATGAAAAAATTATGTACACTTTTACTGATTTCTTTATTAAGTCTCTCCCTCTTTGCACAAGGTGCGATTGAAATGAGTAACACCGAAAGACCTGTAAAAGTTCTTGAAGTTACAGCTACCGCTGATAACTCTTACGATTTTCTAGTTATGGAACAAAACGGAAACCAGATTCTTTATCACACTTCTGCAGATAAAACCACTTCTTCTTTCCCTCTTCAATACATCCAAAAAGGTGATGTTTTAGCAATTACAGATAACGGTATTGCAACAATGTCACTACCATCTCAAATGTTTGCAACCAATATTCGTTACATCACTTTGGGCGCTGGTTACTATGGTTTATCTTTCCCAGCTGAAGTTGCCCAAGTTGGAGTTATAACTCCAGAAGTTGCTTTTTGGGATGTACAAATTGCAGATGAAATGCTTCCAAGATTCAGCTATAGCTATGGCTATCTCTCAATTGAGAACTTTAAAGGTCAAGGTTTAACCTTAAAAGGTTCTTACTTTGCTAAAGGAATTTTAGACTTCTACTCAGAAGCTGAGCCTCTTATCGGTATAGATGAAATGGATCCAATCATTGAGCAATATATCACAGAAATCTACTCACAAGGTATTGTTCACGATACAGGCGCAACTTATGGTTCTATCGATACTATTAAAGAGCTTGAAGTTCCAGAGTCTCTTGAAGAAAGATTTTCTTACTGCTATGGCTTTATGATTGCTGCTCAACTTACCTATAACGGTATTGAAGTTGTTCCTCAACCTTTTGTTGAAGGCGTTTTAACAAGTATCTATAGCCTTGATCCTATCTTTACTCAAGAAAAAATGGATGCTTCCA
>CAYYEN010000519.1:0-2920 GCA_964470795.1 uncultured Spirochaetaceae bacterium
CAGCAAACGCCAGATACACTGCCACCGCATCCGCATACGCCGTCGCCCCATTGCCACCGGCCTCCAGCCCGCGCCCGTCGTCGGGCATCCCGGCGGCGAGGGCGTCGCGGAGGACCTCTTCCCGTGCCTCGCCTACGAGGTCGGAGAAGGTGGTGAGGGCGACGAGCTGGCGGGGGGTGAATATGTCTGAAAAATTCGGGAGGCCGTAGAGGGGCGGGGAGAACCAGCGGCGGTCGTTGGTCATCGGCCTATCTACTTCCGGCACTACGGGCTTTTCGATATCAGGGATCGTTACTATACCACTTGGAAGATAGACGCGCCCCCTTCTCCCCTCAGCTACCACCGCAATTGGGATTGTTTCGAGGCTATATTTTGTTGCAATCTCCCTTAGTTCGGGCTTTTTGATGAACGTCCCGCAGAAGATGCACCGGGCTCCTTTCGCATCCGTCGTATTTTGGGGGATCTTCCCATCAAACCGTGCTACACCGTTAAACCTTACTCTGCCATCAAACCTTACTTCAAATCGCTTTACTGCGGGTATATTCCAGTCAATTTCAGGAACAACGTGGGTCTCCTTTCCCTTCTTTGTTGAGAGGGAGAATGAGCGCAACAGAGGTGCCCTTCCTCTACATGCTGGATTTGGACATTTCACCGTCCGCGCCCAGAGCCACGCGATCACCGTCAGATCCTCGCCGACGTACTCCGCGAGATCCGGCCGATCCCGTGCCATCTCCTCCGTGACCCGCACCTTCGGGTAGAGGTGGCCGATCCGCTTCTCCGCCTCGCCCCGCATCCACTGCCCGTAATACCGGACATCCCCGGCGAGCCCTGCCGCCCCCCGCCACTCGGTCCCGACCCGCTTTTGCTTCCGGCTCTCCGGGTTCACCGCCGGCCGGCCGGCGAACTTCGGCGGGATCTCGATCATCGCCTTGTTGATCAGGACCGCCACCGGGTTTAAGTCCGACGCCCAGGCCTCAAGCCCGAGCCGTTGCGCCTCAAGCGGTATCGCGCCCCCGCCCGCGAACGGGTCGTGGAACGCCGGCAGCTTCTCCGGATCGAAGAGTTCCTTCGCCTCCGGGTGGTTCCTGTTTAAGGCGCAGGTCTCCCGCCAGCTCTTCCGGATCTCCTCCCGCGCCTCCGCGAGCACCGCCTCGTTCGTCGTATTCTCCCACAGGACGAGTCTCTTTATCAGCTCAAAGAGGCGTTTTCGCTCCGCCTCGGCCTTCTCCTTATTCACGCCGCGGCCGAGTTCCCGCTCGTAGCCGGGGTCGTTCACGAGCTGCGAAAACAGCACCGCCCGGGCCGCTGCAAGAGGCCGCCGCGCCCACCAGAGGTGGAGGGTCGAAGGATGACCGTGGCGGATCGACTTCTCCCGCACCGAGGCCGCGTTGATCTCATCGAGCGGCAGCGCCACCTCGATCAGCTTCTTCGGTATCTTCACCGGAGCGGTCATGCTACAACCACCGCCCGGCGCTCATCGTTCACCCATCCACCATGTATCCGCCATGTATCCACACCCGGCGGGGCATCCGCCCGGTTTCCCCTCTTCACCGGAACGCCCTGGAAACATCCGCACATCATCCAATCACTCCCGGCCGCTCCGCCCGGCCAAGAAGCGCATCAAGATCGAAGTTCACGCCCGTCACCGCCCAGCCCGGTTCGCGGTCGAACGGCTGGCGGATATAGAACGGTCCCTCGTAGCCCTCGCCGTCCACCAGCACCACCGCGAGCACGAACTTATCAGCCTGGTTGAGCCCGTAGAGGATCTCGTTGCGCGAGACCGTGATCGTCGTCTGGCCCTTCGCCCGGCCCTTCACCTCGATATGCCGCACCGTCGGCCCGCCCTCGCCCGGCATGCAGGCGGTGACGTCCCAGCCGCACTTCTCCGCCGAGACATCGACCACGTCGTGGCCGAGGGCACGCTCGGCCTCTATCACCGCCCGCATCGCCACCGCCTCGACATGCCTTCGGGCGGCAACATCGACGTCCATATCCTCCCCCCGGCGTATCGCAAGCAGTCCCGCCGGGATCACCAGAGCGCCGCCGGCGATCACCGGCGTGGATGATATGACGTGCCGCATCGCCACGAGCTCGCGTTTCCGCCGTTCAAGGCGCGCCTTGAGATCTTCCGCCGTCCGGCGGGCGTTCTCAAGGTTCATCCGCACATCCTTCCCCGCCCGCATATCGTCCTGCAACTTCAGGAACCGGTCCTGCCAGTAGTTGATCTCTTTCACCAGCCGCACCTGCACCGCCTCAAGCGTCCGGTTGGCCATCATCTCCCGCCGCTCCTTCACCTCGGCAAAGTGCTCCGGCACAATCCGCTCGGTCGCGTGGGCGAGCGCCAACCGCTCGAGGTCATCGTTGACCCACGATGACGCGAGAAGATCGCACACCGCCTCCTGCTCCTCCTCGCCGAACGGCGACAGAGCCAGGTGCGGCGCCCAGCCGGCGTTCTCCGCCCGCCCCTCCGGATCGATCGCCACGAACTGCATCCGCCGCGATATCGTCCGGAACTCGTCGCTCCCGTCCCGCACCGAATGATCGATGATGAAGAGCGCCCGCGGCGTCGTGTCGGAATCGTTCCGGTCCACCAGCACCGCTCCCTGCCGGAGCTTCGGCCGGTGCCTCTCCAGAACCAGATCCGTCACCGCCTGCATCAGCGGATGGCCCGGGTGGATTAGCGCCGCCATCGGCGCCCCCACCCGGTCGAGCAGCCGGACGTACTCCTTCTCAAAACAGACCCGTTCGTAACGTTTCAGCACTGGTTGCCGGTAGCGCCGGTCACGCCCCGATATCTGCCGGTCGCGTTCTCGGATCGCCTCGGGCACGTAGGTGATCTCCCACCGTCCCGGCTCACGCGCCCTGAGATCCCCGCCAAGTTCCCCGAAAGCCCGGGTAAAAAACGCCCGGATGAAGTAGG
>CAYYEN010000520.1:0-2919 GCA_964470795.1 uncultured Spirochaetaceae bacterium
TCCTGTCTTTGAAATGTTTTCAAATAGAATTGTAATTACTTCTTATGGGGGACTTGTTAGTAGACTAAGAGAGGAAGATTTTTTTGACTGTAAATCTTTGGCTAGAAATAGAGAAATAATGCGTGTCTTTAACGATATAGGGTTAGTTGAACATATTGGTTCTGGAATGAGTAGAATATTGAACTCTTATGATAAAACTATTTTCAAAATATCACCAAATTTCTTAGTTGTAACCTTTAATTATGTAGACCCCTTATATGAGAGAGTAAATGATACTGTAAATGAACGTGAAAAAGCCTTAATGAAATTGATTACACAAAACAATAGAATAACAGTTGATAAACTAAGTAAAGAGCTTAATTTGTCAATTTCTACTGGAAAACGATTAATTTCTCAGCTGAAGAATAGAAACCTAATTAAAAAGGAAGACTCCGATAAAACGGGTAGATGGATAATTAATAGTGATAAGAATTAATGATTTTCTTTTGTTATTGAAAGTGTGAATAAAAACATTTACTAATGGCCTTTATTATAATATATTTGTTGAAATAATTAGTAGATACTAAGGGTAATTATGTGGGAGGTTTTATTGTGGTGAAAATAGGAATAATTGGATGCGGTGGTATGGGTGGAACCCATAATATGGCGCTAAAACAAATCTCAAGCGAAATGGATGTTGAGGTTGTTGCCGTAGCAGATTTATTTGAAGAAAAAATGGAAAAAATGAAGAAATTGTGGCCAAACGCAATTTCATATAAGACTGGAAAAGAGCTGATAGATAATTCTGATTGTGATACAATTTATATTTGTCTTCCAAGCTATTTACATTCTGAACATATTATCTATGGGTTAAAACATAACAAGAATGTCTTTAGTGAAAAACCTATTTGTTTGACTAAAGAAGAGATTAAAGCTTTAAGAGAAGTAAATCTAAATAACAACAAAGTTTTTGTTGGACATGTTGTAAGGTTCTTCCCTGAATATTTGTATTTAAAAGAATGTTATGATAACAAAACCTTTGGAAAATTATTAAGTTTAGATATGAAAAGATCTGGTGGTTTTCCAAGATGGAGTTGGGATGACTGGTTTGGTACAGACTCAAAATGTGGTTCAGTAGTTTTAGATTTACATATCCATGATGTCGATTATTTAACTTATTTGTTTGGAGCTAATCCTACCTTGTTGTCTAAACAAACAACGACCTTTGAATCTGGTATGATTAATCATATTAATGCACAATTTCAATTTGAGGACACTGTTTGTAATGTTCTTGCTCATTGGGATAGAGTTAGTTGTTATGCTTTTAGAGCTGAATTTGTCGCTTGTTTTGAAAATGCAACCATTGAATTTAGCAATAACGTTGTTAAAGTCTATACAACTGAAGAAAAAGTATTTGAACCTAAATTGATAGAGGTTAAAACTGAACATGAAATAGAAGGCATTAATATTACTAATGTAGGTCCTTACTATCTAGAGGATAAATTCTTTATGTATTGTATTATCAATGATGAAGAAGTTGAAGACTGTAATATTGAACAGAGCACTAATTCTGTAGCCATTGCAATTGATGAAAGGAGCTAAAGATGAAAGTTGGAGTTGTTGTTGGGCTAGATCCTGAAACAAATGTTTTAGATAAATTTAAAAATTGTATTGCTAATGGAATGGATAATTGTCAGCTAGTTTGTTGGGAGTTAAGCTCTTTCACAGATGAAAAAGCTGATGAGATTAACAAAGCTGTTGAAGAAACCAAAATGGAAATCACCGCCCTTTGGTGTGGTTGGGAAGGTCCTAAAGCTTGGAATTTTACCGAAGGTCCTTTACTCCTTGGTTTGGTTCCTTCTTCTTACAGAGCTAATAGAATCAAGAATCTACAAGATGGTTCAGATTTTGCTAAAAAGATTCATGTTAAAAATTTAATTACTCATGTTGGGTTCCTTCCTGAAAACCCCATGGATACTAAATATCATGAAACAGTAGCTGCGGTTAGAGCTGTATTAGATAGATGTAAGGCAAATGGTCAAAATTTCTTATTTGAAACCGGTCAAGAAACTCCAATAACTCTTAAAAGAATTATTGAAGATTTAGGAAAAGAAAATCTTGGAATTAATATAGACCCGGCTAATTTACTTTTATACGGTAAAGCTAATCCTGTTGATGCGCTTGATATTTTTGGTGAATATGTAATGGGCGTTCATGCTAAAGATGGAGAATATCCTACTGATGGAATGAATTTAGGCGAAGAAAAAGCGCTTGGAAAGGGCAGAGTTAATTTTGAATTGTTTGTCAAAAAGTTAAAGGAAGTTAATTATAATGGCACTCTCACCATTGAAAGAGAAATTAGTGGCGAAGAGCAGATTCGCGATATAAAGGAAGCTCAAAGATTATTGGAGCTTTATATTAATAATTAAGATTTTGTTTAAAAGAGGGATTGATTGCTTCAATCCCTCTTAGTTAGTTAGTATTCTAGAACCACCAGTTGGTGAGAGGTGAATTTCTCAACCGTAAAAGAAACTTTGTTATTCTCTTGTTCAAAAGCAAGGTTTTCATTTTGTGGCATTAATTTAACACTCTTAATTGGTTTATCAACTTTAACTTCAGTTTCAATATTATAAAGTGGTGGTAAATCATCAATTATTGCAACGCTTCCTCTTTGAATTGGTGGGGCATATAAGAAGTGAGCACAGTAGCAATGTTTTTTTTCTTGCTCGACAAATCTTATTCTGGCCGTTGGTTGTAGATTTGATGCAACTATATTTTTATCGGTATACAAAAGATTAACTATCTTTTCAAAGTATCTTCTCTGGTAGATATTACCAAAGTCAAAGTAGTTTGAAGCAAGTTCATGAGCAATATAAATAACATTATTCACTTTTATACACCCTGGATAATTAGCAGTTTCTGCTTTATTAGGAGTATTAG
>CAYYEN010000521.1:0-2912 GCA_964470795.1 uncultured Spirochaetaceae bacterium
AAGGTCTCAGGTTTTAACATCACTATATACTCTAGATCATAGTTGGCACCATTTCCCATAACTTGCTCTGCAAATATAAGAGAGGAGGCAATCTCGTCATCACTTATCTTTACATCAGTGTAACCATTAAGACCGGTAGTTGGACGAATTTGTAGAATTGAGAAGTCAGGCTTCTTTTCTGGTGGACGCTCAGTATTAACAGCAAATTCAATCTCAACTGGTTCATTCATTGCTTTTTGACCCAGTTTGAGGACATCATTGATGATTTTCGCTAAAGGTAGGGCACTATACTTTATAATCCCATTAAAGGTAAGTATCTTAATTCCTTCCGCATTAGCAGATTCACTTAGCATACCGGTTTCTAGGTTGATAGTAGAAGCGATATTCTTTAGAGATTTCGGAAACTTATCTGTAAAGGAGAGAGGCAAGGACTCTAAGTTGTCAATATTTTTATCTGGTTCAAAAGGAATATCTAAATTGAGCGCATAAAAGTTTTCCTGCTTAGAGGTCTCTTGATTTTGTAAATCTCCTGCAGGCTTTTGAGGTTTAGGAGGACAGAACCTTAGCGCGGTACCGTCATCTACGATTATCTTTCCAAAACCAAAAGCGATCATACCAATACCATCTTCTGCATTAATGCCAGGAGCTGGGTAGTAGTTCAAAGAGCGTGCAACTCCAGAAATATTTGGAAACCAGAAATTGTCATGAGCAGAGCCGGTAACTTGTTGTAGAATTACCGCCATCTTTTCATCAGCTATATTATGGTTGGTACGTTTTTGATACTCTTTGGCACATTCAAAGTAAGTTGACGCCCAAACTGATTTAATAGCATTTTCTAATTCTCTAAACCGTTTTTCCTTGGTCCCAGTATTTGGTATCATGGAGGTTTGATAAACTCCTGCAAAAGGTTGAGCATGTGAATCTTCAAGAAGGGAAGAGGAACGAACCGAAATAGGGGATTTTATAACAGATAAGATAACTTCAAGGTTTTCTTCTAGTTCTGCTGGCATCCTTCCATTTAAAAAGAGATTTAATATTTTATCATCTGGTTCTGGTAAAAAGGCTAGATCACTTAAATTATTAAGCTTTAGGAATTGGTCAAAAATCTCTGTGGTAATAACGACGGTTCGAGGAATTGAGAGATAGACTTCTTTATACTTTTCTGCAAGTTGGTTTACTTGCATTTCCATGGAAATAAAAGCGAGTCCTCTACCTTTACCGCCTAAAGAACCTTTACCGATACGAGAGAAGAACAGAGTTTCATCAAAATTGTCTTTGCTAAATTCTGCGATAACACCCTTAGTTCTTTCGGTTCGGTAGCGTTTCATCGTCTTGAATAATTTATCACGAGTCATCTCAGCATCATTTTCATCATCGATGTTGATGTGCTTGATTAAAGAAGCGAGTTGATAAAGCGAACGACCTCTAAGCCAACGAGAAAAATCATTGCGTATTGAATGATAAGCAAAAGATTCTATAGGGATAATTGATATCTGACGCTGTAGCTCTTTCATGGTATCTGCAACCGCAATTACTTCATTCGTCTGAGGATTGATAAACTTGAAAGGACCAAATTTATAGTTGTTGATAATATGGTCTTCCAGCTTTTGAAGTAGTTGATCTGATAATTTCCAGACGAAATCACAATTAAGAGCTTTTGCTTCCCCCTCTAAAGAGGCATCAGTACTTTGAATTAAGATAGGAAGAGAGGAATCTCTTTCTCTTAAAGCTGAAGCCAGGTTAAGACCAGCTCTTTGTCTCCCTTCTCTTGAAGGGAAAGTTACATCTGTTATTACCCCTAAGATGTTTTCTCTATACATTGTATATAGAGACCAAGCTTCATCATAATTTTTTGCAAGAACAATTTTAGGGCGTCCTCTCATTCTGAGAGTTTTACCCCAATCGTTAAGTGCTTCTAAAATAGAGTTTCTATTTTGTTGAATGAGAACTTTATACATTTGGGGAAGGTAGGAGGAGATAAATCTTACAGAATCTTCAACTAATATAATTACTTGAACATCTGCCTCTTGTGTGTCATGTTCTATATTTATCCGGTCTTCTATTAATTTAACCATCGCTAAGAAGAGGGACGGATTACCCTGCCAGTAGAAGATATTATCTATAAATGGGCAGTTTTCGCCTTTTAATTCTCTTGCCTTTCTATGGTCTGGAGAGGGGGCTAAAGCAATGATAGGCATGTAAGGTTTTAATTTCTTTATTTCCTCAGCAAGTACTTCAACTCTACCAGAGCCTAAATCTAACATTGTAATTACTAAATCGTAATGAATGGTAGAAATAAGCTTTATAGCTTCTTCTTCAGAGTTTGTATGAGTAATCTTAGGTGGTGTGCTCAACCCTAAGTTTGTATACTCTTTATATAACTCTTCTTCGACTCTTCCATCTTCTTCAAGCATAAAACGGTCATAGTCGGAGCATACAAGTAGTACATTGTAAATGTGTTTTAACATTAAATTGGAAAAAGGTAGCCAGGTTTGATCTAATAAGTACATATCCTTATTTTACCATAGGAGAGGGCGAGAAATAAATAGAATTTGATATTTTTTGAATATAGTGATAAACATAGATATTTTTAAAAATATTTATATATAACTAAAAATAACTTTAGTAAAATAATATTTAAATAAATATTGTTGACGGATTATAATTATGGATTTATCCTAAAAAAAAGGAGTTCTTATGTATAATGCCAAATCCTTTATTGCCCAATTAGAGGCAAAGAACCCAAGTCAGCCTGAATTTATCCAAGCTGTAACAGAAGTTGTGGAATCTGTTATTGATATAGTCAATGATAATCCTATTTACCTAAAGAACAAAATCCTTGACCGTATTACTGAACCAGACAGAGTAATTACTTTCAAAGTGGAATGGGAGGATGACCAAGGCGAGATTCA
>CAYYEN010000522.1:0-2911 GCA_964470795.1 uncultured Spirochaetaceae bacterium
ATCTTGTTCATGCCGTGCATACTCTTCAGCTAACTCAGGAACCTCATCCGGTTCGCTCCAGACCTGGGCCCCGAAACCATCTCCTGTCGGTTTTGCAACCGATAGCATATACTGTCCCCTGAACGTCGCAATCAGTTCAACAGGTTCAAAACCTGCAATCCTCAATGCCGCTGAGAGAGATCCGGGTGAGAAATAGGAACAGTGCTCGTAACAGAAGTCCCAGAACGTATTATTCTCAAGGATCCACCTGACATCCGGGGTTTCGAGAAATATTGTTGCGTCACCCTGTTTATCGAGCGAACTCCGGATATTCATCAAAAAATCCATGGGATCGATGATATGCTCAATCACATGGCGAGAGATAACTACATCTGCGCCATGACCGGCGTATCTCTGATCTTAGTAATCGACGACGAATCGAGCCCTCCCGCCACAATCGGATTCCGGACCCCGATAACTCGGATCGAACCCAATTCCGGTGTTTCCATTCTGCTCATCAGAGAGGAGAAGCCTGAAAAAAGTGCCATCACCGCACCCGACCTCGACGATACGCGAATGTATCACGCCTTTCTTATGGATCAGGCACTCCGAGATCTCTTTCATGTAATCGGTAAAGTATTCGGAAAAATGCTGGCGATTATCGTATGCATTCCCATATATTGTCTGTTTTTTGTCAAATGCTCTATTGAAGATAAAACCACAAGATCTGCAACAGGATAAATGCAGGTCTCCTCGCGGCACAGAAACAGCAGATCCTCTATCAGGAAAGATCACGTTCTGTACGATGGGTATTCTATCTCGTTTGAGGAACACAAACGTATCCTGCGACCTGCAAACCGGGCAATTTTGATGGTTCATCCCTGTACCCCCATCTTTTTCCACCATGAGATCGTTTCCATGACCCCCTTCTCAAGAGAATACCGCTGACGCCATTGAACCTCCTTTATCAGGCGGCCGATATCTGCAACGATGAAGGGAGATTCATCCTCGCGTGCCGGGAGGGCACCGAACCGGACGTCATCCTCTTTGCCAAGATGATGGGCGATCTGCATAACGAGCTCCCTGATCGAGACCGGTTCTCCAGATCCAATATTGACGCACCCGGTTACTCCCGAGTCAAGGAGTGCTGCAAACGCATCTGCAACATCGGCAACATACAGAAAATCACGGAGCTGATTCCCGTGTGTGCATCGGGCCGGCTCACCGTTCAGGAGAGACCGGATAACAGAGGGAACAAGTCGCGCCGGATGCTCATACGGTCCGTACGGTTGAAAGATACGGCCCCATGCTAACTCAAAACCCATCTTATCCGCATATCTCTCACCAATGGACCGGAGATGATGTTTACATTGCCCGTAATATGTTGATGGTAATGTCGGAGTGAGGTCTTCGGTGCAATAACCGTACCGTACATCATACTCGATACAGGTTCCAGCACATACCGCCCGCACACCTCCTGATTCTGCAAATTCACGAAGAAGATGCAGACTGGAATCAAGCCAGGTAAAATTATTTATCGATTCGAGATATGAACCGGGCGTAACGTCCCATGCGAGGTGGAGCAAATAAGCAGGTGAGAATGAGTTGAATAGATCTTTAACGTCATCGTCATTTAAGAGATCTACCCTGTGCCACGTCGCGCCTCTTTCATCAGGGATAATCTCCGGTCTTTTCGCTCGATAAACAAAATGAACATCAAAACCCCGTCTTACAAGCGGTTCCAGGGTGTGTCTGCCAATAAAGCCGGTTGCCCCGGTCACGAGAACCGTTTTCATGATACGTAATCCGGATAGTTCTGATCTTTCTCGGATATGATCTCTGCAGGATGCGGCCAGGTGATCCCGAATGCCGGATCATCCCACCGCACCCCTCGTGCGCATTCCGGATGGAAGAACTCGGTCATCTGATAATATACCACACAATCGTCTTCCAGTGTCAGGAATCCATGTGCACATCCTTTCGGAATATACACCATCGTATAGTTGTTTTCGCTCAATTCCACACCAGACCACCGGCGATAGGTGGATGAACCCCTCCGGAGATCCAGTACCACATCATAGATCGATCCCCTGATACAGGACACAATCTTTGCCTCCTCAAATGGCGGAATCTGGTAGTGCATCCCGCGAAGTGTTCCCGACCTCTTGTTGCTGGATATATTGCACTGGACGATCCTGGACTCAAGCCCGTTTTTCAGGAACTCTTCTCTACAGAACGATCGTGCGAAAAACCCCCGTTCATCGGCGAGTGGTTCGGGTTCGATGATATACGCCCCCTCGATCCCCGTCCTGGTGAAGATCATGCATCGATCACCCTGACCTCCGGAATGGGAATGATAAACTTCCCTCCCCACTCGCTGGCGAACGAGAGTTGCTCCATGATCTCTTCTCCGATGTTCCATGGCAGGATGAGGATGTAATCAGGTCTATCGATCCGTATCCGGTCAGGATGCCTTATTGGAATATGCGTACCCGGCAGGAATAGATTCTGCTTGTGAGGGTTTGCATCAACGGTATAATCGAGGAAATCGGTTCGGATTCCGCAATAGTTCAGGAGCGTGTTCCCTTTGGCGGGTGCACCGTAGCCCACGATGGTTTTGCCCTCATTTTTAATGGCAATGAGCGTCGTAAGCAATACTCTCTTCGTTGCCCTGACGCGCTTGCTGAACTCCTCGTAGGTGACGGGGTCGAGTAACCCCGCCCGTCTCTCTTTATCCAGCACTTCTGCAACGCGGGACGATCTCTCCTGTACCCGATCGGTTTTGTGCTTCGCATAAATCCGCAATGACCCGCCGTGCGTTGGAAGTTCGTCAACATCAAATATCTCGAGCTGGTGCGCGTTAAACAGGTATTGTACTGAATTCAGGGAGAGATAAGAGTAGTGCTCCTGGTAGATAGTATCGAACTGGTTG
>CAYYEN010000523.1:0-1601 GCA_964470795.1 uncultured Spirochaetaceae bacterium
ATCTTTTTGCGCCTCTTCATCATAAATGAATGAATAACAAAGAAATATTTGATATAGAATTTTTAAACAAGTTAAATCCAAATACTCATTATTAAAGGAATAAAATATTGGTAGTGCTTCATAGTAATGCGCAGCAGATTCTGAGTAATTTTCCAATTCAAATTCACTATTGGCAATTGATAAAACGGCTTCAGCTACTGCTAAATGTTTTGTTCCTAATGTTTTAGTAAGGGCCTTAAAACCTTCTATTCTAAAACTTAATTTTTTACACAATTGCTTTCTTTTATAATCGTTCAATTTTTCATACCTTTTATTTTGAGTTATCTATTTATAGTTTTTTGAAAAATATTTGCAATATAAAGGGTTTCAGTTCTGCTTCAATAAACTTAGTATAAACTTCATTATTTGTAGAATTACTAGGTCTTAAGCGCATTTCAAAAATCTGTTGAATTTGAAATAGGTCGTAGTACTCTTTTTCTGTAAGGTGGGATACATGATCTGATTCACAGAAAAATAATTCTAACATTTCCTCTGCTGTATCCTTATCCTCGATTTGATTATTCAAAAGTAAATATAATAATGTTGAGTAAAGTTGCTTATAGTTTTGAGTATTAAGGTAGAAATATAGTATTTTTTGGCCACTAAATTCGATGTATAGCTCATGACAATAAAAAAAGGCCAAATTATCTGTATAAGATACTCAGTACTACTTTCATCTAGTTTGGCTAACTTATAAGTTAAAAACGCTTCATAGATGCAGGCCAAGAAAAAGTATTCATTTTTTTGGGATAACTTTTTTTCCTTGTTTTTTCTAACTAAAGCTTCAATCTGGTCAAAAAAATGATTAACAAATTGCTTTTCTCCTTCATCGTTTTCATTGTTGTGAAGACTACTGAAGGTGTGATATAGAATATTAAGAAAATCACCATTAAGGATATTAGTGTTTTCTTCTAGATAGGTACTAATTCCATTTTTTAAATACTCAATAGCCTCGTCATAGTTTTCAAGGTTAAATTGAAAAGTACCTAAAACGCAATAAGATTGAACTTTTTGGCACTTTGTAGCATCTGTGGATGCTAATAGGAAAGTTGCTGCTTCTAATCTTTCCCTTTCTTCTAATTCAATTGTTTCCACATGGTTAATTCAACATGAAAAAAGAGTGTTATCTACTAGAAAATAAAAAGTTTAAAAAATCCTACTCCCTAAAACGGTGAGGAGTAGGTGATAATATAGTTAATTATTTGTCCAAGGTTGGTTAAGATGTGACAGTAAAGAGAATAGGTTGTATTTCTTCTGTGATGAAATCTGAAATATCGTCAGTATTAAAATCTTTATTCTTTTCAATATATTTTTTATAATTATTGTAAGCACTCTCAAGGCCTTTTTTTGTTTTGCGGTCGATGGAAGCAAAATCAAGAGTTACTTTAAAAAATAAACTAATTACTGTTTTGGCAAAATCTACATCATCAAATTTATTATTTAAGAGCAAGAAAACAGCCATTTGATAGATTTTTGTAAAAGTCAATAAATAAACTTAAACATTAGAATGTTGTGATATAGTTCAACCATATAGTTTTGGGTCTCTTCATCCTCGTCGTAAT
>CAYYEN010000523.1:1611-2906 GCA_964470795.1 uncultured Spirochaetaceae bacterium
CTGCTTAAACAAAACCTTCTAGAGTATCAAAATATTTATCTAAAAAATCTTCTTGAACTTTGGATTTTTCCCTTTCGCAGATAGCTGTCCACATACTGAACAGAATATCTACAACTGGA
This sequence comes from uncultured Spirochaetaceae bacterium, assembly GCA_964470795.1. Classification (GTDB taxonomy): domain Bacteria; phylum Spirochaetota; class Spirochaetia; order Sphaerochaetales; family Sphaerochaetaceae; genus Bullifex. Next base: position 1,731 of record CAYYEN010000523.1, read on the forward strand.
TAATCCCACTTATTATTGCAATGAGCAAGAAAAAAAGGTAAGGCGCGTTGATAGTTTTCATAGGCTTCATCATTTTTATCTAAATCAAGTTGCACATCTGAAAGAGTTTGGTAAGCTTCTGCGGTTGCCATGTGGTTAGGTCTTAACGCATTAAAAAGAGCAATAGCTGCTTCACTTCTAAGCTTTTCCTCATTCATTTTGTTTTTCACTTTTTGAATGCTGATTAAAAATCTCCTTGTTCTTATGGGAGTAATTGCGAATTACTTGCAGTTTGGAAGGACTTGAGTAATGAATTCTAAAATTAAAGGTTGAAGTAACTCTTTGACGAAATCTGTAATTTCCTCCATTTCAATATCGACAACTTTTAAGATATTTTTATTAAAGTCTCTTTTAACACGGGCAAAGGTTTTTTGTCCCTTTTCATCTAAAAAGTTTTCTTCAAGAGTAGAATCTAAAAATAAACCAATTATGTTCTTAGCAAATTCTATATCATCAAAATCATTATTCATCAAAAGACAAATATCAATCATGTAGATTTTTGAAATATTTTCGGTTTTAAGATAAAACTGAAGTAAAATCTTACAACCAAGTAAGATATCAACTTCATTACAAACAAAGTTGATTAAATTATCAGTATAAGCTTTTTCTGCAGCTAAAAATTCATCACTTTCTATATTAGAGTTTAGTAATTTAGTTGTCAAAATGTCTTGATAAAGAAGTAAGAGTAGATAAGCTCTTTCATCCTCATCATATTCTTCATCCTCATCTAACTCTTCATCGCTTTCATAGTCTGTGTAAATAGCACCATTATCGTTATAAGCTTTGATATAGTTTTCAAGTTTTTCAAAATAAGAGGCTAAAAAGTCAGATTGTCCTTTTATATCTTCCGTGTTACAAAGGCAAATCCAGATATCATATAGCACTTCAATAATTTCAAAGTTCCAATCTGAGGGATTTGAGGCTAAAAAAGCAGGTAAAGCTTTAGAATAGTTTTCTAAGGCTTCTTCATCTTTTTCTAAATCAGATTGAATATCTGCAAGGGCTTTATATTCTCTTGCAGTTTCTATGTGATTAGGACCTAAAGCATTAAAAAGGGCGATTGCAGCTTCGCTTTTTAGCTTTTCTTCATTCATTAGTTTTGTTGTGTGGCGTATGTTCATGACTTAAAATTAACAT
>CAYYEN010000524.1:0-2902 GCA_964470795.1 uncultured Spirochaetaceae bacterium
AATGAAACTAATATTGCTAACGTTAGTGTTTATTTTAATCTTACAAATTATGTTTATGACTTTACGAACAATAATAGTTATTTTGAAAATTTAAGTGGGGATTTAACGCAATGGAAATTTAGTGCCGAGTTTGGACCACTCGGGGCAGAGGAAGTTATTAATTATAATGTAACTATAATAGATAGAGCGGGACAAATAAATTCAACAGCTATAAGATTAATCACGGGAAATCAACCGCCCGTTATTAATTCGGTTACACAAAATGAAAGCGATGTGTCCTTGTTAGACCCAGGTTTTACAATTTTAATAACAGCAAACATATCTGATGCACAAAATAATTTAGATCGTGTTTGGTTAGAATTATATAATTCTTCAGGGCATTTAGTAAGTATAATATATTTAGAAAACCAAACCGAAAAGGTTAACAACATTATATTAAACAATACACTAACTCTTCCTCTCGATGAAGATAGTTACATTTATAGAATTGTTGCAAATGATACCATCGGCGCAGATACATATAGCGAAAATCACACCATTTCTAATTTCTGGGATTGTACATGGAATATTTCTAGAGCAAGCGGATCGAACATCGGTGGATTTTTTGGCTGGGAAGAAAATAAAAACTTTGCAAATTTTACAATATATAACACCGGAGATATTGAGTATCAAGATAGTTGTCCACTTATATTTTCGGTTACTGGGCCAAACCTACCGCTTTCTCCAGGAAGTAGATTTAAGGTAGATAATTCAGCTTATCTTAAAACGTATTCAAAAATTATTGCAGGACAAAACATAACTCCCGAACTATTTTATAAGTATTATGATACAATATTTGAAGAACAAATAAGAATCGATATTTCAGAGATTTCGGGACTTGCTTCGATTGAACATTCAGATTATATAACTGCAGATTTGATATCGACATCTGGACCATATCTATATCAAACAACAAAAGATATATGGAGCAATTCTTCCGGTTTAATTAGTAAAAGAAACGACTCATATTACGAAATAACCCTTTCTCCGCAAGTGATTATATTGAACTCTACGATAAGAAATGGCGTAGGAGACGGGAGCGATAATTTGGCAGCATACAACACAACCCTTAATTGGACGTATAATCCGCTATTTGAGATTGTAAATACCACAGACTCTAATTCAGATGAATCATTTACAAGAAACATGAACATCACCAACAATCAAACAAATTTAAGTGAAGAAATAATCATGTCTGGAATTTCCTTTTTTTACAATAATATTTCGGATGGTTTAAACGGAGAAGAGCATTTCGGTGCAATACAGATAAATATTAACAACTCAACAAAAGTCGAAATAAACAATAATTATTATTTTGAAATAAATTCTATGGGATTTAATCAAACCGGAGACCAAATAGTTATGGCAAACAATGTTTCGATAAATAGTTTTAATTTTTCTATAATGTTTAATTGTTATCAAATAAAAGACGATATCTGCTTTCAGCAGTGTAGTCTCGGCGTTTTAGGATTAAATTCTACTATTTTTGATCCAGACTGTGGATATTGTGGGGATGGTTTAATTCAGGGTTGGGAGACGTGTACAAATTGTGTATTAGACGTTGGTGCTTGTCCATCTACAAACACAGGTTCTTCCGGCGGAGGAGGTGGTGGCGGAGGAGCTGGAGGTAAGCAAGAAATCTCAGAAGCACAATTCGAATTAGTATCTGGAGAAATATCTGAGTTTCAATTACCAATTAAGAACAAATATCCTGAACCTTTGGTTAATCTAAGAGTTTCTGTGACTGGAATAAACTCTGAATTTGTAACATTAACTCCAGAAACAATAGATATAATCCCTGGAAATTCTGAGAAGAATTTAACTGTAAAGATAACTGCTCCAGCTTATTTCAGAGAAGGAAACTACTCTTTAAGATTTAGAATTGATGGTTTTGTTCAAACGAACACAACTAAATCCCCTTACACTGAATCTAAACTAGTTACCTTATTTATCTTGGATTTATCTAGGGAGGATGCTACTATCTTGTTAGAAGAATCTAAAGCAATGCTAGAAACAATGAATAATTCTAATTTATTCATCAGAGATATGGTTGTTTTATTGAACGAAATACAATCTGCTTATGATTCTACTAGCTTTTCTTTGTTTAAGAAGAAATATGATGAACTAAAACTAAACTATGATTCTGCAATGGAAAGTTTAGAACTAATGAATAATCTAAGACAAGATATAGAAGAAGCAGAAAGGAATGGAATAAATGTGTTTGAGTCTAAAAAGTTGATGTTACTTGGAGAACAAGCTATGAATAGGGGAGCTTTTAGTCTAGCCTTGGAAAGACTTAAGGAAGCAAGACTAACTTATGCGATTGAAACTAAGGGGGAGTTTAGTTTGTATCATCATGTGAAGAATAATCCTTTAGAGTCTTTAGGAATCTTGATTGGTGCCCTAGTTTTGGGAACAGGAGGAACATTAGTTACAAAAAACAGAATACTAAAAAGAAGGTTGAAATTATTAAAACAAGAACAAATCTTGTTATTAGATTTAATGAAGATTGTTCAGAGAGAGTGTTTTGAACTTGCTCATATGTCTATGGATGAATATTCTTCTGCTATGTATCAGTATGAAGAGAGATTACAACAATCTGTTGAGAAAGAAGTTAGAACTGAGACTCAGCTTTCTCAGTTAGGAAAGTTCAGAGGAAAAAAGAAAGCTTTGAATTTAGAGAAAGATAGATTGTTTGATTTGATTAAAGAGATGCAAACCAAGTATTTAATTAAAGGAGAGATGGAGACTCGAATTTATCAGAACATGATGAAGAGCTATTCCAAAAGATTAACTGAAGTTGAAGAAGCATTGGTTTATTTGGAAGCGAAAGAGTTCTTGAAGGAAAGAGGTCAGAGACTAT
>CAYYEN010000525.1:0-2899 GCA_964470795.1 uncultured Spirochaetaceae bacterium
CAAGGCCGCCGACATCCGCACCATGGCCGACCAGGCCGTCGAAGCGCCGCTGTATCCTGACCATCGGGAAGTCGAATTGAAGCTGCTGGCCACGCTGGCCACGGTCATCAATTCCGACCAGGCCGATCTGAAATATGATCTGCTGGGGCTGGACGTGGCGGACCTTCACTTCCGGGATCATCGCGCCATGCTCGCCGCCATGAAGGAGCTGGACGCCGCCGGGGACCACGTCGATGAAGTCACGGTCCGCGCCAAGATCGGGGACGCCTGGCCGGACACACTGAAGGCCGTCTTCGACGGGTCGAGGGCGGACGCCGGGGCCGCCGGGACATACAAGGCGAAGGTCATCTTCTGGTCGAATATCGCCGAAGCCAGGCGGATCGGAAGCGCCTTTCAGGCCGCCGTGGATGACGCCGCGAAGGCCGACAAGGCCGATCTGGCGGAGCTGGTCGCGGACCTTCAGAAGACCGTCTTCGACATCGCCAGGACGGACCGCATCGCGCCGCCGCTGAAGTCGGAAGCCGACCTGACTGATGACTTCCTCGCCGACCTGAAGACGCCGTCGCGGGGCTATAGGACGGGCTTCAAGAAGCTGGAAAAGGTCATCCGGGGGCTGACGCCTGGCCTTTTCGTCATCGCCGCGCCGCCATCAGCCGGAAAGACCACCTTCGCCAAACAGCTGGCCGACCAGGTCGCGGAGGAAAGCGAAGTCCCGGTCCTTTTCTTTTCATACGAGCAGAGCGCCGACGAGCTGCGGGTCAAGTCACTGGCGAGGCTGACGAAGGTCGCCGGGTCGCCGGTCACGAATGAGCAAATCAAGGAAGGGAAGGACGCCGACACGGTCAAGGAAGCCGCCGCGAAGTATAAGGGCTTCGGGAAGTGGATCAAGGTCATCGAGGGGAGCCGGAAGCATACGGTCGGGCGCATCCTCCTTGAAGCGCAACGCGAGCGCATGAAGACGGGGAAAGCGCCGGTCATCATCATCGACTATCTTCAAGTCCTTCCCGTCGCCGATCCTTCACTACGGGACAAACGCGTTGAAGTGGACTTCCTTGTCTCGGAGCTTCGCCGGATCGCCAGGGACATCGACGCGCCGGTCATCGCCATTTCAGCCATGAGCCGCGCCGAATACAAAAACGCCAGGATGACGGGCTTCAAGGAATCGGGCGGGATCGAGTACGGGGCTGACATCGCCGCCATCATGACCGTCGAGGATGAAGACGAGGAAGGGGCCGAAAGGACCGTCGCGCTGAACATCATCAAGAACCGCAACGGACGCCGGGGCCGGGTCGGGATGAAGTATGACATGACGCATGATCACTTCGAGGAAACGGACGCGGGATATTTGAGCTACCTGGAAACGCTCGGAAAGGATGATGAAGATGAAGGCCAGTACCACAAAGCGCGGAAAAATAAGCGATAGGATCGCGGTTGTCATCGGGCCGGAAGCGGAAGTCTCTGTCATCTGCGGGCTGGACAAGCGCACCACGGAATCCCTCGCCAGGCGGGAATACGCCAGGCTTCACGCCGGACCGGGGGGGACACCGGGCCTTGATAAGTAGTCATGAAGGGCCGAAAGATGGAAAAGCCGAAAGCCGTCAAGCCGTCATGCCAGGCCACGAAGCCGGACGGATCGCGCTGTCAAGCCGCCGCGCTTCCAGGGTCGGGCTTTTGCTTCTTCCACGATCCGGCGAAGGCCGCAGAGCGCCGGGCCGCGCAATCCTTCGGGGGCAGCCAGAACCGCATGAAGACGCTGGACGCCAACGCGCCGGACGTGAAGGTCGCGGACTGCCGCGACGTGGTCAAGCTGATCGGGACCACGATCAATCAGGTCCGCAAGGGCGAGCTTGATCCACGGGTCGCCAACGCGGTCGGATACCTGGCCAATGTCCTGATCAAAGCCGTCGAGCAATCGGAAACGGAAAGACGCCTGGATGAACTGGAAGCCATAGTCAAAGGGCCACGGTCATCTGATGACCTGGCGAAAACGGGGACGGACTGATGACTACATCAAAGTCACACAAGAAGCGCTTGGATGACATCGAAGCCAAGCTGACGCCGAAGGAATGGGCCATCAAGCTGGCCGCCGCCGGGCGGTCGCGTCCGTCCGAAATGGAATCATGGACGGCTATGGCGAAAAATGTGCCGAACCTTCGGGAATCGCCGTTTTTCAAGGCGTTTTGGGCGCTTATAGATCAGGCCGAAGCACGCTTCCCGTGTACTTCCAAGACCGATGACAAGAATCGCGCCGCCAGGCTGGCGCTTGCCCGGAAACTGACAACGGAGTTTCACGCGCTGAAGATTCTGATTGCCAAGGTCAATGACATGATAAGGGTCAAGGCGCGATATGACGGGGTAGTGGCGCTGCTGCACTTGTCGATGCTTGCTGAAATACTGTTCCAGGATTCCGTCGGGCGGACCGCCAGGAAGGCCGCCGAATGGATCGAGGAGTACAAGACCGCAGACGCAGCTGAAGAAGCATCGCGCCAGGGGATGCTGAAGGAGCTGTCCTTCTTTACAAAAGCAGATATGGGGGAAACCTTCGCGGACAGTATGCCACTTGGGCCTGACATCCGCCTTCGCTTCAAGTCGAGGCTGGAAACCTGGGTCGATGAACAGAAGACTTTGATCACGCAGGTCTTCGCGCATCAATACGCCGTCAAGATCATCCAGGACAAATACTTCGACGGGCACCCGATCCTATACCGTGACGTAGAAGCGCAGCTGGCCAACACGATCAAGAATCTGGAAGAGGGGGTCGATTATCTGCATCAAGACCTGAAGCTACGGTCCCAGCTGTTCAAGATGGAATGGGATGAAAACGAGAAGGAAGACGGGATCGCCGGAGCCATACCTGGCGAGCGTGAAGGGCATCTGATCATCGACAGTGAAGCCATCA
>CAYYEN010000526.1:0-2899 GCA_964470795.1 uncultured Spirochaetaceae bacterium
TGCATCTAGGCGCTTTTTATATGCGGATGTGTCCATTTTATAGATTGCTGCCATAAAAAACGCAGATATTTCTGCGTGCAATCGCTGCGGTGGGCGGATGCGGCAGTTGTCAGGAAGGATTCCGATTTACTCATGGCTGCGGGAGATAATCTTACGCCTTTTTTCTGACCGGCACCTGAATTTCCGACAGCCACTGGCTTTCATCGTCTTTATTCCAAACTCCGTCAATATAGCTTTCCCGTATCTCACCGGCAATCTCATACCCATTTTCTTCGATGTATTTCAGAACAACTTCATAGGATTCTGAAAAAGTGCAGTAGGAACCCTTGTGGAAAATACAGGCAGCCTGGATTTGGGGAAGGGCTTTGAAACGCAGTTCCCCGGTTTCCTTCTTCGGGGCCACTACAGACTCGCAGAGTTCAACCGGAATGTCCTCATCCTTGTAGCCCGATTCCAGATAATTTGTGAAGCAATATTCCGGCAGGGCGCATTCGCAGCCGGCTTTTTCCATGAGGGCCCCCATCTCCGGCATCCGGTCATACAGGCTGTCATAGGAATCCAGCCTGGTTTTCACGAAGGCGACCCTGGTTTCCGGAATGGTTTTGATCAGCACCGGGGCAGACAGCTTTCCTTTCTTTTTGACAAAAAACCATCCACCACCGCAAGCTGCTTTGTAAGATCGGCGATCTTACAAAGCAGCTCTGATTTTTTCTTCAGAAGCACGGCTTCTTCCTCTTTGCCGTCGCCCAGCCGGGCAATCTCCTCCCGCGTGAAGCCCGCCTGCTTCAAGGCGGTAATCTGGTGCAGCACCGACATCTGGGAGAGGGTATAGTACCGGTATCCGGTTTCCGGATGGATCAGGGCCGGTGTCAGCAGCCCCTGCTCCTCATAAAAACGCAGGGTCTTTACCGTCACATGATTCATGGCCGCGAACGTTCCGATTTTATAGAGGGTGCCGCCGTCCTTTGTCTGACAGGGCTTGTGTTCCTGATTCATCTTCATAGTCTTACTCCCATCTGAAGGTTTTGACGCTGACGGTTCCGCAGACAACGGCGATGACTGCCAGAGCCGTCACCGGGATGCGCATACAGGGACGCGTATTCGATACAAGCCTCCTCCACGGTGATCGCGTTCTGATACCGGGTTTGCTGAAGCTGTACCCCCACCCGTTCAAACACCTGCTTTCTGTGGGCCGCGGCTTCCATGCCCAGGATCCGCGCGGAACCCCCGTCCGGCATCTTCAGACCCAGAATCAGGTCAATGGTGGTGCTTTTCCCCGCCCCATTGTGACCCAGCAGGGCAAAGACCTCTCCCTGCTTCACCTCAAAGGACAGATCGTCCACGGCTCTGCGGCCGGAAAAGGATTTGGTAAGATGCCGCACCGCAATCCATTGCTCTTCCATAAAAAATCCTCCTTGCTTTTTTCCTTACAAGGAGGATTTTATCATCTCCCCTTAGGGGGAGAGTCAAGTGGAATTTTCGCTGTTTTTCACTTTTTTATTTTTCGGGGGAACAAGCGCTGTCACGGGTCAGGGCGTACATGACCATATCCAGAACATGGCCATCCTTGACCGCATTGCTTTTAAGAATCCCCTCCTGCCGGAAGCCCGCGATCTGTTCCTGTTTCATGTTGCAGCCTCTCTATTTTCCAAAAATGGTTTTCCTGCCGGCATCATAGCCGTTTCCAAAAAGATGAATCGCCAGCTCCTCCGCCGACGCCGCGAAAGCGATGAGGCAAACGCCCCAGCTGTACCCAATGCCGCCGGGCCCGGAAAGCACATAGGGAAGCAGGAAGATAGCGCCGCCGGTCAGCTTATTCAGCCAGGTATGCAGCGAGGCGAACCGGTGGTATTTGGCAGCCGCGATGCCATAGGCCATCAGCCGGATCAGCAGGATGGCACCCACGGCATACCAGATTTCTCCCGGCAGCCGCCTGCACAGCACCGGAAAAAGCCGGAACAGCAGAATCCCGTAAAACAGCAGGTCCGCGACGCTGTCCAGCCGGGCCCCGAATTCGCTGGAGGTGCCCGTTTTTCTGGCCACCCAGCCGTCCAGCGCATCCGTTAGGCCAGCCAGGGTATACACCGCAAGAAACCACATGGAACCCATTGGCAAAACCAGCAGGCAGCCGGATGCCAGGATCCGCAAAGCCGTCATGCTGTCGGCAAGTGTCCATTCATGGTCCATTTCAGGTATCCCCTTTCCTTTCCAGACTTTCATGGTTCTCCATGGCTTGTATGGGTACATTATAGACGCTGCCGCCTCCTTTGAATAGGGCGGCAACGCATCCCTTTGTGATTATTTTATAGGTGAAGAGAAAATGCAACCGCATTTGGTCAGGCTTTTCCCTCCGGAAGAAGTTTTTTGCGGCTGTCAGGCTACAGAAGCTTCACCAGCTCGATTTCATCTTCGTCCACATTTCCCGTTTCTTTGAACCCCAGGGACCGGTAGAGCCGAAGCCCGGGATCATTCTGTTGGTTGCAGGTCAGCGCAACCCGGTTGGATTCGCCGAAGGGCTTTGTCTCAATATATTCCAGCACCCGTTTCAGCGCTTCCTTCCCGTAGCCCTTTCCCTGCCGGGTCTCGTCGATCATCATGTGCCAAATGTCATATTCCGGAACATCATAATCGTAAATCCCCATGACATAGCCAACCATCTCCTCATCCTGATAAATGCCAAAGGGCTGGCATTGGTTCCGGTAAACATATGCCTGAGCAAGACTGCGAATGGGGTGAGAAACAAATTCTTCCTGATCTTTCCGCAATTTCAGATGGAACGCGTCCAGAAAATTGTCCTCTGTAATGCATTTTAATGTAACTGCCATCCATCGATTCTCCTTATTCCGTTTTTACGCCCGCAAGAGCCAGAAACTTCTTATCGGACTGGATTGCCTGGGTC
>CAYYEN010000527.1:0-2897 GCA_964470795.1 uncultured Spirochaetaceae bacterium
TTGTCCATTAACTAATACAGAAATGCAGCAAGTAATAACAAAAGTTGACCTTTGCAAGAACTCTGTTGATACAAATAACTTCATAAACGGCAAATCTGTATTGATAGTTAGAGATAATCCAGATGATAAACTACATTTTGGTAAAGAAGTTTCCTTAAAAATCTATGATAGAAATGAAATAGCTGGTGGTACTAGCAGATACCAGATAGCGGAGCAACCAATCTTTAAGACTTCTGAAGATATTAATGATAGAAGAGGCGATGTGCTATTGTTAATTAATGGTATGCCTGTAATACATGTAGAACTTAAGCGTTCAGGCGTGAGTGTTAATGAAGCGGCTAATCAGATTAAGAAATATTGTCATGAAGGAATCTTTGATAGAGGGATTTTCTCACTTGTTCAAATATTTGTTGCTATGAATCCTGAAGAGACTATTTATTTTGCTAATCTTGGGAGAAATGGGGTTCTTAATAAGGATTTCTTCTTCCATTGGGCAGATTATGTAAATGAACCAATAAATGATTGGAAAAAGATAGCCTCAACTTTCCTATCAATTCCAATGGCTCATCAATTAGTGGGATTTTTTACCGTTGCAGATAATACCGATAGCATTTTGAAAGTTATGAGAAGTTATCAATACCAAGCTGTTGTTAATATTTCTACTAAAGTGAGTAACGCAAATACATCAAAACTATGGGATACTCCAAATAATAAATATGGTGGATATGTTTGGCATACTACTGGATCTGGAAAAACACTTACAAGTTTTAAAGCTGCGCAATTAATAGCAAACTCTAATGATGCTGATAAAGTTGTATTTCTTGTTGATAGAATAGAATTAGGGACACAATCTTTAGCAGCTTATCGAGGTTTTTCTGATGATTCTGAAAGTGTTCAAGGAACAGAAAATACCAATAAATTAATCAGCATATTAAAGAGTGATAATACCCAAGATATTTTAGTAGTTACCTCAATTCAAAAGATGAGTAACATTAAAAAAGGGTTTAATAGTGATGATGATATCGATGAGATAAACAAAAAAAGAATTGTTATAATCATAGATGAAGCGCACCGTTCAACCTTTGGTGAAATGTTAGCAATAATTAAAGAAACTTTCCCTAAGGCAATGTATTTTGGTTTTACTGGAACTCCCATTTTAGAGGCCAATAAAAAGAATGAATTGAGTACCTCTGATATCTTTGGTGAAGAACTTCACAGATATCTTATATCGGATGGTATTAAAGATAATAACGTGCTTGGCTTTAGTGTTCAAAAAGTACTTACTTATAAGGATAAGGACTTAAGACAAGCTGTAGCTTTTAATGAAGCAAAAGCAAATAGTCTTGATGAAGTGTTTGCAACTCCTAAAAAGGCTGATGTTTATAATTACTATATGTTTAAAGCACCGATGTATCAAACAAGTGAAATTGATGATAGTGAAGGTCCTGGCGTTGAGGATAAAATTACAAGTGTTCAATATAATACAGATGAACACAGATTATCTGTTGTAACTAATATCTTGGATAATTTTCAATCGATGAGCCAAAATTACTTATTTCATGCAATATTTGCAACTTCAAGCATAAATGAGGCTATCGAATACTATAGATTATTTGCTAAGCTAAAAGAAGAAGGACAACATAATCTTAAGATTACTGCATTGTTTGATGCTACAATTGATAACTCTGGAGAAAAAGCAATTGAGAAAGAAGATGCATTAAAAAAGGAAATCTTAAAAGGCTACAATGACCTTTATAAACAGTGTTTTAATATTCCATCTTATGCTCTATTTAAAAAAGATGTTGCTAATCGTTTATCTCATAAAATTGCCTATGAAGGCTTAAAACCCAATGATCCCGCACAACTAGATTTACTAATTGTTGTCGATCAAATGTTAACTGGTTTTGATTCTAAATATGTAAATACTCTCTACTTAGATAAATTCTGGGGCACTAGTTATGCAGAGAGTATCATTCAAGCTTTTAGTAGAACTAATCGTATTTTTAAAGGGGACAAAAAACCATTTGGCTTTATTAGATATTATCGTTTTCCACATACTATGGAGAGAAAGATAAGAAGTGCTTTTGAAATATACTCTGGGCAATCAGCATTTGGAGTCTTTGCTTTTAACCTTCTTAAGTACTTAGAAGAAATGAATATCTATCTTGAACAAATAAAACATGTTTTTATCGGTGCCAAAATCTTAGATTATTCAAGGCTACCAGAAGATAAAGACAGTATAAGAGAATTTGCCTCTTTGTTTAATAAATTCAATAAAGTCTTTCAAAGAGCAAGAGCTCAGAACTTTGTTTGGAGTAAACTGGATTATGACAATTCAGCAGACCCTGATTTCGATGGAGTTCTTAAAACTGTTCATGTTAACATTGATGAAGAGTTATATGCTATCTTTGTTCAACGTTATAAGGAAATTGAAAGAGAGGAAGTTAATATACTTAACCCCATTCCTTATGATTTAGACTCTGATATTATCGAAATGGATACTTTGAGTATCGATGCAAAATATATGAACTCCCAATTTTCTAAATATAAGAAAGCGGTTGAAAGAGGTGATAAAGAACAAATTGATTCCCTTTTAAAAGTGCTTCATAGTTCTTTTGCTTCTTTATCACGAACGGATCAAAAATTTGCTTATGCTATTCTTGTGGATTTCCAAAATGGTAAATTAGTAATTGAAAATGATGATTTCTATGATTACATTGCCACTTATAAGAGCAGGGAAATTGATGATAATATACATAAGGTTGCAAATTATTTTGGTGGGGACGAAGTTGAATTAAAATTAAGAAAGATGATTTCTCGTGATGTTACTGAATATAATATAAACGAATTTCAAGAATTTGATTCTTTACGAGAGTCTGTTGATAAATATAAAGCTA
>CAYYEN010000528.1:0-2895 GCA_964470795.1 uncultured Spirochaetaceae bacterium
TCATAAGGGAAGTATTATTACCTAAGGGTGGAGTTGTACTTACAGATTAAAAACACTTACTCTGACATCAACAAGGCAACTCTCACAAACCTTGTTTTTAAAGTCGTTAAATAATACAGGTATACAAGAGCCTTGTAAAGCTTTTTTTACGAAGGATCATGCTCTTATAGTTCTTTTATTATGCAGCCAAAGAGCATCATTCCCCTGTCGCACATGGAATTAGAAGGTCATCTTCACTCCGAATGACGGTATGGGAATAAGCCCCATATCAATGGTATAGATACCCTCTCCGATCGTCCATCCGGTTGAATCAAAAAACCCATCTGCTTCAGTATAATAATCTCTCTTGTAAAAAGCATACGGAAATCCTGTTACATTTTCTATTCCAACATACCACTCCCATGTATGTTTTGGATTCTTGAATGTTCCCGATTTACTGAACCGGATATCCACCGGCCAATCCGGTAAATTTCTTGCACTATCACTGTATAAAGTAAGATACATATACTCATTCAATCCAGGATCATAATATGTACCAGAAAGGAACTCATCTCCTTTATAAATATATTGCTTCCTCGGATTTCCCGTTGCAAAAGAACCAGTGAGCGTTAGTGTACAATTCTTTGGCAGCCTGAAGTTGAGAACCGCATTTACTGCATGAAAGCGATGATATTCAGGATAGTACCACCTACCCAAAGGATCACCGGTAGTCGTCCTCTGGCTGTCATATTGAGGAGAGGAGAGATTGTAAAAACGCGCATACAGGAATGAATAACTGATATAGCCATCGAGCCAGCCGTTGATGCTTTTTTCGATCATTACGTCTGCACCCGTTGCAAATCCCTTTCCGTCATTACCCGCATGATACTGTATATTCTGTCCATCCCGCTCATCAGCATACACATAGGTTCGGGAAAGATACTGTTTATAATAGCCTTCAAGCGTGATATGTACTCCTGCAGAAAAAGAAAGATCGCTTCCGATAACTGATGTCCAGGCTGTATCAGGTGTGAGGGTAAATGCATCAGTTACCGCACTCTTTTGTATTTCTGATGCTTCTCGTGACAATGATGAATATAGTCCGCTACCCGCACTGAAGGATACTGTATCGAAAATACCGGTGTTTCGAAATGGTGTAAAAATGATATTTGCTCTCGGGTTTACTACAGGGTAACTGATAAGGTCAAAATCGGCTTTTTTATTCCACAAGTAATAATGCTCCGCCCTAACACCCGCTTCTCCCTGAAGAACTGACGTAGTTGAACCAAAATCCCAGAGAGCAAAGACGCAGCTGTTGAGAATATTGCTTCCGGGGATAGATACGGTTTCTTTTATTTCAGGCCCCGTAATAGGGATAATTGTGTCATCAATTATTTGAGAATATGCTTCTTGTTTGCGAATATCAGTCTCTATTTTACGGGTTTTAAAGACTTCTTCAATACCGAGACTTATTATATTGTTATCAGTAATTTGTAATTCGCCAAATAACCTCCCCTGTAATTGTTGTTTCACTGATGTTTCAGTTGTAAAAGAATCATCATTCACATATCGTTGAACATATTCAACAATAACATTTCCTTCCTCATCATAGGTAAGATCACCATTCTCATCATAAACCGGCAACCATCCAACAGAAATTGCTGTGTTATCATATTGATGATTATTTTTTACCGAGGCGTGATTTGTATATGACAGCTGCATATGAAGTAATGAAGTATTCGATACCATCCAATCTAAATCTGTACTTGCCAAACCTTGAAAATCATCATACATAAATTGTGTTATACTGCAATAAGGAGGATAAAGCAAATATCGTTCAGACTCCCCCGGTTCATAATATACAATACTATCACCACCACCTTGCGTAAGTTTTATTTGCATTCCGTCATAGGCAAATAAGAGATTTGATGACACTGATAACTCTGGTGCAGGGTTAAAATCCCATTTTCCATACACGGAATAAATATGAGGCATATATACTATTGATGGCAATACCATCGCTTTCACTTCATGAAAATAATCCTTTTTTGGTTCTTTGTTATCAAAGAAATCGTATATTGGTATAATTCCCATGAGAAACCATTTTACTGTAGTTAAATCGGTAAGGTGTGCATACAAAAACAAATCATTTTTATCTCCAAGCGGCAGCTCGAATGCTGCATCTGCAGAAATAGTGGAAATATTGAACGAGATTTTCTTTTCATCAATTTTTATGCTTGTTGTATCCAGTAATCCAGAAGTTCCCTGCCCGTACCTTGCAGAAAAGATTCCAGTAGAAAGCTTGACTGTATCGACCATATAGGGACTTAAGATTGATACCATCCCGTCCCAGAAAAAAGGCTCCAACAAATAAACGCCATCAAAGGTGACACCCATTTCTGCAGGGTAGCCGCCCCGGATCGAGGGCTCCATGTTCATGCCCATTTTAAAGCCGACACCAGGAAGAAGTGAGACGGAACTCATAATATCTTCAACAACACCAATTTGAGCGGTGGTTTTCATTTCTTCGCTGGTGCGGACCATTGATACACCGCTTTTCTCATCGGTTTTACCCGGCGTATTGCCTTCAACGACAAGCTCTTCTCCTTCGAGAACTGTATCTAAGCCCATGGTGATTACAAGAGGATTTTCTTTTGTGTACGAAATAGAAGACGTTTTTAGCGTAATCTGTGTATCGGCATAGCCGGGAGTTGAACAAATAATAGTAAGCGGAAATTGAGTACCATCGGTAATGGAGAGTCTGGTAAGCCCGTCCGCATCAGTTAAAACTTTAGATTGTGATACATTCGTTACAGAAACATAAGGGCACCTCGAAAAACTAGCTATAATATGTTAAAATAAAAAGTATGAAACAACGAGGACTTTTTGATGAAGCAGACAGACTCCAAGAAATTA
>CAYYEN010000529.1:0-2893 GCA_964470795.1 uncultured Spirochaetaceae bacterium
TAATCTAATATCCAATATTTAATATCAGCTAAGTGTTTTTTTACACCTTGACTTTCAGCGAATATTGTTGTATATTTTATTTTAAATAAAATCATTGGAGGTAATGTTATGAAAGATTTAAAAGGATCAAGAACAGAAGCAAATTTGATGTCAGCATTTGCAGGAGAATCGATGGCTAGAAATAAATATAGCTTTTATGCTTCTAAAGCAAGAAAAGAAGGTTATGAGCAAATAGCAGATTTATTCGAGTTAACAGCAAATAATGAAAAAGAACATGCTAAAATATGGTTTAAACTTTTACATGACGGAGTTGCTGATACAATGACAAATTTGAAGGATGCAGCTGCTGGTGAGCATTATGAGTGGACTGATATGTATGCAAACTTTGCTAAAGAAGCAAAAGAAGAAGGATTTGACAATATAGCTCGTCTTTTTGAGGGTGTTGCTAAAATAGAGAAAGAGCATGAAGAAAGATACTTAGCACTACTTAGCAATATTGAAGGAAATAAAGTGTTCCAAAAAGAAGAAAAAGTTGTATGGCAATGTGCTAACTGCGGATTTATTCATGAAGGAGAAAAGGCTCCAGGAAAATGCCCAATATGTGACCATCCTCAAGCATTCTTCCAAGTATTAGCTGAAAATTATTAATATTAAGTGACAAAAGCTATTATGAAATGATTGTATTTTATAATAGCTTTATTTTTGTCTACAAAAGCAGTCTCACTGTATGTGTATCGCGTACATAATAAAATAATTGTATGAACATGCTTGACAACTTTTTAAAAAAATAGTATTATAAAATCAATTGGAATATAAGTTTAAATTTATATCAGCACAAAACAGTGCAATGGAGGTATCTATATGTCAAAAATGAATGCATTAGTAAAAAAATATGCAGAACCTGGATTATGGCTTGAACAGGTTGAAATACCAAAAATTAAGGACAATGAAGTTTTAGTAAAAATTCGTAAAACAGCTATTTGCGGAACAGATATTCACATTTATACATGGGATAAGTGGTCTCAAAATACTATAAAAACTCCAATGACTATTGGACATGAGTATGTTGGAGAAATAGTAGAGCTTGGTAAATTGGTAGATGGCTACAAGGTAGGAGATATTGTAACTGGAGAAGGACATATAGTATGTGGTAAATGTAGAAACTGTCGTGGCGGTCATCAACATTTATGCAAAAACACAATAGGTATAGGTGTAAACAAGGATGGTATCTTTGCTGAATACGCTGCAATACCTGCATCTAACTTGTTCAAATGTTCAAAGGATGTTCCTGAAGAACTTTACAGTATATTTGATCCATTTGGAAATGCAACACATACAGCTTTATCATTTAACATGGTTGGTGAGGACGTATTGATTACAGGAGCTGGACCTATTGGAATCATGGCAGTAGCAATAGCAAAACACGTTGGAGCAAGAAATGTTGTTATAACAGATATAAATGATTACAGACTTGATTTAGCAAAAAAAATGGGAGCTACAAGAGCTGTAAATACTAAAAATACTGATTTAAAGGCAGTTATAAATGACTTGAACATGGTAGAGGGCTTCGATGTTGGACTCGAAATGTCAGGTAATGGAATGGCCTTCAATCAAATGCTAGACAACATGGTAAACGGTGGAAAGATAGCACTTTTAGGTATTCAACAGCCAGATACTCAGGTTAACTGGGATAAAATAATATTCGGCGGATTATTCTTAAAAGGAATTTATGGTCGTGAAATGTTTGAAACATGGTACAAAATGAACGCTATGGTTCAATCAGGCTTAGATATAACACCAATTATAACTCACAGATTTGATTATAAGGATTTCAAAGAAGGCTTTGAAATAATGAAGAGTGGTCAATCTGGAAAGATTATATTGAATTGGGATAAATAGAAAACATAAAATTTTATTTAAGAAAGGATTAAAGAAGAATGTATAATAATTATAAAAATCATTTTCAAGGTATATTAAATGAAATAAAAGACTCTGGATTATGGAAAGATGAAAGAGTTATAACAACTCCTCAAAGCAACAAAATTAGCACAACAAAGGTAAATAATGTTTTAAATATGTGTGCTAACAACTACTTAGGATTATCAGACAACGAGGAACTTATTGCCGCTGCAAAAGCTAGTTATGATAACTGGGGATATGGATTGTCTTCTGTTAGATTTATTTGTGGAACACAAGACATACACAAGCAATTAGAGAAAAAAATAAGTGAATTCTTAGGAATGGAAGATACAATTTTATATTCTTCATGCTTTGATGCAAATGGTGGATTGTTTGAAACAATAACTACTGCTGATGATGCTATAATAAGTGATGAACTAAACCATGCAAGTATTATCGACGGAGTTAGACTTGCAAAGGCTAAAAAATATAGATATAAAAACAACAACATGGAAGATTTAGAAGCTCAATTAATTCAAGCAGACAAGGATGGAGCAAAATTAAAGCTTATCGCTACTGACGGCGTATTTTCAATGGACGGAATTATCTGTAATTTAAAAGGTGTTTGCGATTTAGCAGAAAAATACAATGCTTTAGTTATGGTAGATGATTCACATGCTGTAGGATTTGTTGGAAAAACAGGTAGAGGAACACATGAGTACAACAATGTTATGGGCAGAGTTGACATTATAACAGGAACTTTAGGAAAAGCCTTAGGTGGAGCAAGTGGTGGATATACAAGCGCTAAAAAAGAAATCATTGGTTTGTTAAGACAACGCTCACGTCCATACCTATTCTCAAACACATTAGCTCCTGCTATAGCAGCTGCTTCAATTAAAGTATTAGATATGCTTTCATCAAGCACAAAATACAGAGATAAGGTAGAAGAAAATACTAAATACTTCAGAGAGAAAATAAAGGAAATAGGACTTGA
>CAYYEN010000530.1:0-2887 GCA_964470795.1 uncultured Spirochaetaceae bacterium
AACTCTATCTGTTTTTAAATTAAATATTTTAATTATTCCACGTTTGTTTGATAAATCTTGCATGAAAACTACTATAACTGTTATTTTAGGATGTTTAAAGTGCCTTAAGGCAAATATTAAAATTGAGGAATTTAAACAAATTCCTTAATTTGATTAATGCTTTAAAGCAATTTGTTTTATAAGATATAAAAATAAGGCTTTAAAAAATAGTTTAGATTAGAACAATTTTGTAGGATTTTTATTAGACGAGTAATAAATAAGGTTGTTTAATTTAGTTTTAATGTTTATTATTAACACAATGGTTTTTATTTATTTAATTAATTGTGCCATATTTTTATTTTGAATTTAGTAAAAGGGGTTTTATATGGAACAACAGATTCAAGATCTTGTTGCATCAATTAAACGAGATGGTCTAGAAACAGCTAAACATGAAAGCGAAAAACTTTTAAATGAGGCTAAAGAACAAGCTCAAAAGATTGTAGCTGATGCAAAGAAAAAAGCTGAGAAGATGCTTTCTGATGCACATAATGAATGTGCTTTACGTGATCAAAGTGCCAAAGCGTCCATTGCTCAAGCTGGCCGTGATGTATCTCTTTCGTTAAAAACTGAAATTGAAAAACAGTTTTCTAGAATTTTAACTGAAAATGTGGGCAATACCTTAAAGGGTGCAACCTTGGCTAATTTAGTAGCAACCGTTGTTAAAGCTCAAATTTCTGGTGCTGGAGTTGTAGAAGTTAATCCTAAAGACGTTGAAGATGTTACAAAAGGTCTTAAAGGTGAACTTGCTAAAGAACTTGAAAAAGGACTTGAGATTAAGGCTTCCCCTTATGTTAAGTCTGGTTTCCATCTTAAAGCTAAAGATGGATCATGGTTTTTGGATTTGTCTGCAGAAGAAATCGGTGCTTTATTGATGCCTTACGTTTCTACTGGTTTACAAGAAATAATTTCAAATAAATAGAGGGTCCAGTGTCACAGTACTATTACCTTTTATCTTCACTTCCTATGCTACGTTTTGGAGAAAAACCAAGCGTTTCTAAAGAAGAATTTCTTTCTCTTTGTCAAAAACACTGCACCGCTACAGATTATAAAGCTGTTTTAAGTGCCAGTATTAATACTAAAGAAGAAAGTACTCTTTCGTTTATGAAAGAATTCTGTCGTTTTAGAAAGATGGTTAATACCGAAATGGCCTCACAACGAGCTCAAGCTATGAAGAAAAATGAAGAACTCTATAAGAATAAAGGTGAGAAGGAAACACGAATTTCAGATTTAGTCAGAAAGGCTGTGTATAATTCAAACCCTTTAGAAGGTGAAAGGATTATTTTAAGTCTGTATGAAAGTTTTTTCAATGATAGAGCAGCAGGTCACTATTTTGATCTCGATGCTTTGTTAATTTATGCACTTAGACTTGATATTCTTTCCCGAGAGAGTCTTTTTGTAACGGAAGATGGAAACAACGAGTTTAATCGTTTGTTTGGCAATTTAAAACAGGATATTTTCCAAAACTAGGATGGATGATATGGCGAATAATAAAGGACATGTTGTTGCAATAAACGGCAACATGGTTAATGTAGAATTCGAGGGAGCTATCACTAAGAATGAGGTAGGTTACATCATTTTAGGTGAAACCAAGCTCAAAAGTGAAGTAATTCGAATTAACGGAAATATTGCTTCTATGCAGGTATATGAAATGACCGGCGGTGTTGGAGTAGGTGACGAAGTTGAGTTCTCTGGAGAATTACTTTCAGTTCAATTAGGACCTGGTCTTTTAACTCAGATTTATGATGGACTTCAAAACCCACTTCCTGAGTTAGCATCACAGTGTGGTTTCTTCTTGCAGCGTGGCGTATATTTAAATGCAATTCCTAATCAAGATTGGGAATTTACTCCTTCAATTAAAGAAGGTGCTTTGGTAGTCGCTGGAGACACTTTAGGAACTGTTCCTGAAGGTGTTTTTACTCACCAAATTATGGTACCTTTCAATTTACTTGGAACTTGGAGTGTTAAGAAAATCGTTGCTAAGGGTACTTACAATGTATTTTCAACTATTGCTACAATTGAAAATGAAAAGGGCGAGAGCAAAGATTTAACAATGGTCTTTGAGTGGCCTGTTAAGAAAGCTATCAAGTGTTATGATGAGCGACTTGCTCCTCGTGATACCATGGTTACTAAGATTCGCATTATTGATACTTTCTTACCAGTTGCAAAAGGTGGCACTTTCTGTGTTCCAGGTCCTTTTGGCGCAGGAAAGACAGTATTGCAGCACTTAGAAAGCCGTAACTCAGATGTTGATATTGTAATTATCGCAGCTTGTGGTGAAAGAGCGGGTGAAGTTGTAGAAGTCTTGAAGGAATTCCCTGAATTGATCGACCCCAAAACTGGTCGTTCTTTAATGGATAGAACCATCATTATTTGTAATACTTCCTCAATGCCTGTAGCAGCGCGTGAAGCATCAGTTTATACCGCAGTAACTCTTGCAGAGTACTACCGCAATATGGGACTTGATATCCTTCTTCTTGCTGACTCCACTTCTCGTTGGGCTCAAGCTATGAGAGAAATGTCTGGTCGTTTGGAAGAAATTCCAGGTGAAGAAGCTTTCCCTGCTTACCTTGAAAGTAGAATTGCAGAATTCTATGAAAGAGCTGGTAAGGTTAGACTTAAAGATGGTAGAGAAGGTTCTGTTACAATTGGTGGTACTGTAAGTCCTGCTGGTGGTAACTTTGAAGAGCCAGTAACTCAAGCAACTCTTAAAGTTGTTGGTGCTTTCCACGGACTTTCTCGTGAACGCTCTGATGCTAGAAAGTATCCAGCTATCCACCCATTAGATTCTTGGTCCAAATATACTGGAATTATCGACGCAGGGCTTGTTGCTAAAGCAGATTCTTACCTT
>CAYYEN010000531.1:0-2881 GCA_964470795.1 uncultured Spirochaetaceae bacterium
AGGAAGTGGCGCCCACACTTGCCAAGGTGGGTCACGCGGGTCCGATTCCCGTCCGCCGCTATCTTTACAAATCATTGTGTGGTAAGGACTTACCTCACTCCGTACATCTCCGTTGCTCCTATTTTCATTGACAATAGGAAGGGAGGTGTTCGCCATGTTCAAACAGAATGATGGGCTATGGTACTTCAAGTACAGGGATGAATTCGGGGTGTGGAAGACCTATGCCACGCACACCAGGGACGAGGACACGGCACTGGAACTTGAGCGCATATTCAAGCAGGCGCCGACGGTGCTCAAGGCTCCGAAGACAGTCGCGGAACTCCTGAAAATCTACATGGATCCTGAGAGGAATCCGGACTATGTGGATGCGAAGGTGACGGGGCGCCACTACGGCAAGAGGCACGCAATGGAGACCGCAAGGAACATGAGGGACCTCCATACCCTCCTCATGAGGCGCGGAGGCATAGGAAGGATTCCTTTAAAGAAGCTTACACGGTTCCAATGCAAGACAGTCATGATAGAGGTCCACAGCAAATGGGGGAACACTGACAAGGCCAGGAAGACATTCTCCGGATTCAAGGCTTCGCTGACCTATGCAGCTGACCAGGGGTGGATTGATGTCTCACCTGCACAGGGCATGGATGACATAAAGGCGGAGAAGCAGAAGGAGGTCATCCCCATGACCCCCAATGACATCAAGGAGATAGTCTCCCGTCCGGAGTTGTTCCGGTTCTCGAAAGAGGCGTGCAACCTCAAGACCGAAAGGTTGAGGGAAGGAAGGGCGGAGGAAGACTATGCCATGTTCTGCCTTCTTGCAATGACCGGAATGCGGAGGGCTGAAGCCGCCGCTCTTACAGTGGGTCAGGTCAACGACGGAATCTACAAGGGAAGGGCCTTCCACTACATAGACATCAACAGGGCCTACAAGGATGATGAGTGGAAGGAGGTAGGAAAGCCAAAATGGGACCTTTGCCGGTCCATAGCAATCACGGAAAGGCTCTACAGTATAATTTTGCCATTCCTTAAAGGGAAAGCGCCTGGCGACCTTGTATTCGCGTCCTACGCAAAGACGCGTTTCCGGCAGATGTTCTCAAGGCTGAAGGAGAATGCGGTCATAGACAAGGTGGAGTGGGAGGACCAGGAGGCATTCGACATGCTCTCCCCTCATAAGCTCCGCCATGCCCTGAATACAAACCTCCTGGCGGCACAGATGGAAGGAGCTATAACCGAAACTTTGGTCGCTGAGTATCTCTCATGGGAGCATCAGGACCAGAGCAAGATGCAGAGGAGGTACACGAACCTTGTGGCTTCCAGGCTCATACCTGTGGCCGACATGATAGAGAAGATATATGGATTCGGAAGGGTGGTTGAAAAAGAAATCAAGTTGGCTTACAATCAATGACAGATACACAATCTCAAAATTTGGTTTTGCCGGGCGAAAGTCCGGCTTTTTTTATTTATTTTTACAGACTCTTTGCTAAATTAAATAAACTCTTTGCTTATTTTAGCAAACTCTTTGCTTATTTTTTGCTTATTGGTCCACTCCCCTTGAAATGATTCGTCTCCTGACCGGAGCCTTCGCGACTGTCTTCTTCAAGAGGGAGGAGGCTGACATCTTCTGCTGCATGTCGAAGGAGTCCCATTGCTCCGCCGTCCACCTTCCAAGGCCAAGGTGGTAGAACATCGCCAGGTTATAGACGGTGCAGTCTAGGATCTCGTTCCTGTCCCTTATCTTCACCCATTTCCAATATTTTCTTCCCGTCTCCTTCATCCATTGCTCAGCATATAGCTGTTGGTAGTAGTCGGTGGAATAGTCGTTCGGATATTCCATCAGGAACGGCATCCCCTGTTTGCCGGTAAGGGAGGCCTTGAGATGGTCGAAGAGGTTGTGCTTCAGATCTGAAACGGGGACCGCCCAGAACGTGATGTCGCTTCCATTCCTTCTCTTCTCGTCCTTTCTTATGGGGATATAGCCGTTGAGGTTGTCCCTTCCTCTTACTATGTATGACCTTGCCTTCAGGTCCGGAGGAAGGGACCGCCACCAGTTGTATACGTTATCTGACTGATAGGAGGAGTCTATGGCGTTGGCGGCCGACTGAAGATGCAGTCCGTCCTCCCTGAGAAAGTCGCACGATATGGCGGTCTCGGTATATGTCTTCCAGGCTTCCGAAGACGGGTCGTCAATCTCATTGTCGTTTACAGGTCTCACCCAATGGTCTATGGCTATGGAGTGCCCCATCTTTCCCCATCCGTATACGGAGACCTCAAGTCGGTTCTTCTGTACGTCCGCTCCTGTGGTGATCACGTTCACCCATGAGGGAATCCTCTGTCGCACGTATTCGCTGGAAAGCGCCTTCTCGTAGGTGGCCCTCCACTCCAACGAGTCTATGGCTCCCTTGGAGTAGGGAAGGGCGTCTATGGTGTTCGTGTAGGTGCGGAGGAGTTCGTCCCTCTTGTCCTCCGGTGCGTTCAGCGCCTCGACAAGTTCCTTGGCACAGTCCTTCCATCCTATCCACCCTACAGGCGCATAGTATGAAGGGAGATAGAATCCCTGGACCGCCTTGTCGGCCTTCTCGTTGGAGGCCCTCCATTCACCTTTGGGAAGCATGGATATCTTCTCTTCGTTGCGGATGGTGCCTCCGCACTCGGGGCACTCCATCCATGCATCGGTGACTATGCTGGTTCCTTCCGGACAAGACCACCGCAAGGTGTCCCTCGACAGGGTTATCATCTTTCCGCACCTCGGGCATGGAACGTAATACCTGTTGTAGGTGGAGTCCTTCAGATACTCCATGATTACGGAGTTGTCCAGAGGTGTGGATGACATGCATATCTTGGAGGTGTCCTTGAATGTGTTTGTTCTCTTTCTTAGAAGGGAGCG
>CAYYEN010000532.1:0-2875 GCA_964470795.1 uncultured Spirochaetaceae bacterium
TCCTTTCTTGAATTCAACAAGCGAATAGAGCTTGGAATTCTGATTATTGCCCTTGGCAACAAACCATATTTCATCCCTTCTAAAGACCTCATTATTCATGGTAGAAAGATCATGAGATGTAAATATCAGCTGTGCTCCGTGTTTATTGATTGTCATAATGTTGTATAGCATGATTACATATTTTAAAAGCACCGGATGGATTTTAGCATCCAACTCATCAATTACCAGCGTTGTACCAAAGACAAGACTTTTTGCTATGAACGGAAGCAAACCAAATAGTTTTTTTGTTCCACTTGATTCTTCTGACAATGTAAGCTCTGCCATGAATCCATCAACAATATGCTGTGTGAATACTTCTATCCGACCATTCTCCCTTTCTTCCACTCTGAAATCTTCAATATCAAGATCCATTTCCCTAATCATATCTAATACAAGTTGTTTGATCTCTTCTGAAGATGCAATCGCCGTCCGTAATTCTTCAAGGGGATTACCATAATTAAGGAAGTCTATTCCATTCTCAAACCAATTCATGACATCAGCTACAACATCATTATCCATATAGGTAATACCCAGATAGGAAAGTAACGGAAGATTTTTTGAAAGACCCTCGCTGATCTTTAACTTGGCGAATACGCCCTTAAGATTAATCTCATCATCTTTACGATTAAAAAGTGCCGATTTTCTGCCGGTCTCCAGTTTCACTCGATCCAGGCTTTCATTCACCACAACACCATCCTGAGTATGAAGAACATATTTATACTCTGCTGCACTGGTTCTAAAGAATATTTCAAATTCTGTAGGATTATTTCTTCCTTCTTCTGAAAACATGAATGGCTTAACAGGGTATTTATTGAATTTATAATCAGCACTTCCATTCTGCTTTGTGGCATAAACCGGCCTTAACACCATAGTTCCAAGTGTTTGAAGGGCTTCAAGTACATTAGACTTACCTCCACCATTTGGGCCATAAATGGATGACACAGGCAGAAATAATTGATCATCAGCATCTTTTATAATCCGATCTGTATGTTCTGAAATTGCAGTAGCCTGCATATCAAATGTTATTTCGTCCCTGATACTTTTATAGTTCCTAACTGAAAACTGACATAACATGGCATCTTCCTCCATATACGAACACCCATGGTTTTCACCATTTTGTAGCATCATAATAACGCTCACCAGTAATTATGTCAAGTTGTCCGTGATATTTTCTCGGATTTTGCTTTGTAAATTGCAAGTTCTTTATTTCTGCTTTATTTCTGCTTTATTTCGGGGTATAAAATGCACCATCAAAAATCTTGTAGTTTTGCTTCCATCAGCGTAGCAAGTAATCCAATCATATTTCTGTTCATGATGCTATCCCCACATTCGACTTTTTCTCTAAGCTTAAAATCAACCGTGCCAGGTTCGTCCTCTATTGTTCGCAGCATCCATGGCTCAAACATAGGACTCGGTTCAGGAATTTGCCCTCTGTAATGAATCATAATTCCGTAATTTTCTTCTAATGAAAAGTCCTTGTACATAGTATCAATTCTTTTTCTTCGCCCAGAAGATAACTTCCACGGATGATTGTCAATTACTTTAATATTTGTTCCATCAACATAAAATCCCTGCAAGTCTTCTAAACATTTTTCTCTATCTTCTAGTCGATAATAATGGTTTCTGTATAAAGCGTATTCAAATGCTTCTGTTGAAAATGTTGTAAGTTTTCGGATTTCATCTATTATAAACTGTGCCTGACTAAGTCCTTCGTGTGGATATATCTTTTTACCGCCATCCATCATTTCATAGACCTTCCGGCTTAATTCTACACTCTGCTTAAACTTAAGCTTTTCAAATTCGAAGTCTTTCTGTAAAGGATACGGCTCACGCATATACATTCCGTATCCACTTTGCATATGACAACGCATGAATGGCTGAAACCCTAACGGGTAGATTACTCTTGGTTCCCTGCAGATACTTGGAAGATTCTTTCTTTTAACAGCATCTTCTCCTCGTTCATTTTTCCTAATTACTTCAGAAGTCCACGGTGAAAAATCCTCAAGAGCCATTCTCCATCACACCAATAACAAACAGCGAAAAAAAGAGCAATCTTGAAGTCATTTGTGATATCAAGCCAGCCTGTTTCTAATCCATAATGCTGTGCCAGCACTTCATAAATAACATCACAATAATTCCAGTTTTTAACATGATCAAACTTATTGAGAAGTGCTTTGAACTCAGCAATCCTCATATCAGCCACCATACGATAGAGTTCTTTTTCTTTGCATGTTGTGTATTTCTTCAGATTTCTTAATAGCGTCGGTATACTTTCCGGATAAATACGGTTTTCACCACGGTAGTAATTACGGCGCATGGACTGCTCGATAATCACGCCATGCGGATAGTAGATCCTGAATCCGGCAGTCTTTGGATCACGATAAAGGTATTCTTTATAAAACGCAAATCTATCATTTTTACCATCGTAGTAATTCTCTCCTCGATTAGAGGACGCAGTGATTTGCTTTCCTTCCTCTTCTTCGCGTTCATTATCAATAATCAATTTCCCTATCTGCTCATATGTAATTTCATGAACTGTATTATCAAGTTTTCCTTGGAATAAATACTCTATATCAATCACCTACATCTTTCTGCGCTAAGGCTTTCTATAATAAACCGACATCTTTTTACTTTACAACTATACCATTTGCTAACTCTGTTGTTGTTGTGATATAACCGTCAAGCGGTAGCGCTTAATTACCAAACCACAGTATCTAAAGTGATAATAATAGCTTAACCTATAGATTAGGCAAAGAATAGCTATGACTATATAATACGAGTGCTTTATTTCGGGGTATAAAAAAGCCCCAGTTGTCATTATGACTACTGAGACTCT
>CAYYEN010000533.1:0-2870 GCA_964470795.1 uncultured Spirochaetaceae bacterium
ACTAATTGATATTTGACTATCATGGTTATAGTTTTTTTACATAATACAATGTGAAAGGGACCAAATTTAGGTTCCTTTTTTTTAAGTAAAAATACAAGGAATGATTCAGAATGCTTAAAAATATACAAAAAGATAGTATTGATCGTCAGGAAATACAATCATTGATAGGCTCTGATGTAATCAAAGTTGTGGAAGTGATAAAAGCTGAAACTCCTTATGGTGTTAGCATCAAGATTACATTGTTTGCAACCGATCATGAAATAACAACAGATGAACTTGCAAAGTCTTATCGTATTTTATATCCTAGATATAGCGTTTTATTGGGAGAAAGAGATCTATCAATGGAAATCTCTAGCCCTGGACTTCAAAGAAGTCTAAAAGATGTATACGAATTTGAGGTATTTGCTGGCAAATGTGTTAGAATATATTCTGATACCTATTCGAGTTGGGTAATTGGTGATATTCTGTCGAGTGATGAGACTGATTTAGTATTAAAGAATGCTGTGGTTGAAGATACCAAAGCTGAAAGTGATACTTTGTCGATTCCTTTTTGTTCTATTCAAAAAGCAAAGCTAGAATTTCGTTGGGAGGAAAAATAAATGGATAATGGCAAATTAAGTGAAGCAATTCGCGAAATGATTAACGAAAAGAATATTTCACAAGAGTTAGTATTAAATACCATTCGTGATTTTATCCGTGCAGCTTATAAACGCAAATACGGTACCGATGAGAATGTACATATTGAATTTTCAGATGATTTGAATTCTATATTAGTCTCAGCTGAAAAAACAGTTGTAGCTGAAGAGAACTATTACCATGAAGTTACAGAAATCCCACTTGATGAAGCAAAAGATTTAGCTGGAGAAAATGTAGAAATTGGTGATACTTTATTAATTCCACTTGATATCAATACCTTCGATAGAGGTAGTGTTCAGAGTGCAAAACAAAAGGCTCAACAATCTTTTAAAGAAATCAAGAATAGTGTTGTTTATTCAACTTTCAAATGTAAAGAACATACCTTAATGACCTTTACTGTTTCTTCCTTTACACCTAGTCATGATATCATCTGTAAGATTGTAGAGAAAAATGAAACTGTTGAAGCAATCCTTCCTTTTAGAAATCAGTCTCCTAGAGAGAACTACTCTTTAAATGATGAGATTCGTTGTTATGTAGAATCTGTTGAAAAGCCAGAAGCAACTCCTGCTAATGCTAAAGAAGATAAGAGAAATAAAATCAGAAACAAAAAAGATGTTTCTATTATACTTTCTAGAACAAGTCCTGAATTAGTAAGAAAATTATTAGAAATACAGGTTCCAGAAATTGCACAACATCAAGTTGAAATTGTTAATATTGCTCGTCAAGCAGGTGTACGTACTAAACTTGCTGTTAAAACTTCTAGAGAAGATATAGATCCTATTGGTTCGACAATCGGATTAAGAGGTGTTAGGATACAAGCAGTTATTGCAGAAATCTACGGTGAAAAGATTGATGTAATTGCTTATGATGAAAATCCTTTACAGTTTATTGCAAATGCTTTAACCCCAGCAACAATTTCTAAGATTATTCCAATCGATACTTACAGCAAATCTGTTGTAGCTATTGTTGAAGATAATCAACTGGGTATTGCTATCGGTAACGGTGGTGTTAACGTTAAGCTTGCTAAACAATTATGTGACTGGATGATTGATGTTAAAACACAATCAGAATTTGATGAAATGGAAATTAATGTTGAAGCTAAAGAAAAAGCTGAAGCGTTATTTAGTAATGATGCTGAAGAACCTGTTGAATTATCTAATAAAGATTTTGGAGTCTCAGAAGATGAAACTTTACTCTCTGCCCTCCCAATTGAACAAGCCTTAGTTGAGAAATTGAATTACCATGATGTTTATTCAGTTGAAGAATATTGTGAATTGTCAGATGAAGAATTAGATGAATTTGGCGTAAGCGCTGAAGAGCGTGAAAGCGTCGAAAGATGTATTGATTACGAAGACGAACAAGAAGAGCAATTTGTATGTCCTGAATGTGGACAAGTACTTTCATTAGGTACAACAAAATGTCCTAATTGCGGTGTTGAATTTGAATTTGAGTAAACTTTAAATAAAAAGGAATAAGATGAGCGAAGATAACAAGCCAAAAGTAACGTTGATTAAACAACCTAAAAGTGCGCAACCAATAGTTAAAGAACCACAACCTGTTGTACAACCTAAAAAGAAGGTTGTGGTTGTGCGTAAAAAAATTGTTACTGTAAAACCAAAGGTAAAAGTAGAAGAAAAGAAAGAGGAAGAAAAAATACTCCCTCCATTAAATGATAACAAAGTTATCAAACCAGCTGAAAATAAACCTCACAAGGTTATTAAGTCTAACTTACCACGTCCTTCTGTTTGGAAACATGATAATAATGTTCCAGAAGCAAATCGTAATTTAATTGGTGGTGAAAGATTATCCTCCGCTCTTCATAATGGACCGATTGTTATTAAACCTAATAACTTACCTCCAGTTCCGGGTCAAGCTAATCAAAACCCAGCTGCCGCGACCGGTGGACCTAGAGTTGCAGGTGTTGTAGGCGGTAGACCAACCCAACGTCCTCCTCGTCCAATGAGACCTAGAAATAATAATGGTGCTCCAGGACAAGATAGACCTTATTACAACAAAGATAATCAACAAGGACCTAACCAGAACAATCCTCAAGGTGGTGCTGGTGGAAGATTTAACAGAAATGTTAATTCTAATTCTCCATTTATTCCAAGAGGAAATAATGGTAGACCTCCTTTTAATAATAACCGCCCTAACAATGGTAGTGGCTTTAGACCCGCAGGTGGTGGTTTCAGACCCGCAGGCGGTGGCTTCAGACCAGCTGGCGGCTTTAGACC
>CAYYEN010000534.1:0-2868 GCA_964470795.1 uncultured Spirochaetaceae bacterium
TAAAAAAGAAATTTCTATTGATGAGCTTTCTTTGTTAATTGCCAACGATAAGAAAAGTATTAGTCTTTTGATGAGTGAAAAAGTTAAAATTGATGAAGAAATTGACAAACTTAAAGCTCATATAACCACTGTTGAAGATAAAATTAAGGCACTTCGAAAGGTGTAGCGATGAGTGAGAATAAGTTTACTGTAAAAGCTAAAATTCCAGTAGAAAAAAAGCCTACTCAAAAAAGCACCACTGATGTAAAGCCAAAACCTAAAAAGACCACTGCTACTACAGACAAGAAGGCAGAACCTAAAACGGTAACCACTACTGTCGAAAAGAAACCGGTAACTAAAAAGGTTACACTCACTATAGAAAAAAAAACTACAACTGTTCTTAAAGCGCCTCCTATTGAGGCTAACAAGGTCCCTGATTTAGGCTTACTGACAGCAAAAGAACGTCATGAGGTAATTTTAGGAAAGCCAATTGTAAAAGATGAAAAACCTGTTAGTAAGAGCAAAGTTGAGCGAAGTACTGAATTAGAGACGATTAAAAAGGCTCAAGAAGCAGAACTTAAGAATAAGACTGCTAGTAAAGTAATACCTGAAGTTGGTAAGAGAAAAGCGCTTAAAACTCTACCAATAGTGCCAATTATCTTAGTAGTTATTGGTCTCCTTTTAATTATCCTTTTTGCCATGTTGATTAAATTTAGTACTAAAAAAGAGAGTCCGAAAAGCCTTGTTGTAGCCCCAGGATCAGTTACTTCAAACGAGTTAATATTTTCGATCACCCCTGGTATGAGTGCTACTCAAGTTGCTCAGTTAATATCATCCGTAGTTGATGAGGAAGAATTTTTAGAATACTTAAAAGCGAATGAGCTTACTGGTAGACTGAGAGTTGGAACTTATCAAATTAGCAATAGAACTAGCATTGAAGCCCTAGCAAATGCGATAACGCTCAATCAAGATAGCCTTTTAATCTTTGATGGCATGACTATTAAAGATATTGATACACAGTTATTAAACCGGTCCCTTATAAAGGGTGGTGAGTTTGTAGAGTCTTGTGAAGCGCTCACTAGTGAAGAGAATCTATCCTTTAGTGAAGGGTGGTTCTTGTCTGGAAATTATACACTAACTCAAGAGAACACTGCCTCCGAGCTTGCCAGAAAAATGCATCAAGCTCTTTTAGATTATCTTAAAGCCAATACTGAGGTAATAAACTCCTCTGATTACAGTCTTTCAGATTTGATTATCATCGCTTCAATGCTTAACCGTGAAACTCAAGACTATGAGCAAATGCGACTAATTGCGTCTGTAATCTATAATCGTTTAAAACTTGATATGCCACTTGGCATTGATGCGACTACTCGTTATGAATTAGATGATTGGACTAATCCTATAAAGCAAGCGGTATTTGAAAAGGATACCCCTTACAATACAAGGCGCAAAAAGGGGTTACCTCCCTCTGGTATAGGGTGTGTAAGTGTTAAAGCACTTCAAGCGACCTTGTATCCTGAGGTAAGTGATTACCTTTATTATTTACATTCAACGAGCGGTGAAATTTATCTAAGTCGGACTTATCAAGAACATTTAAACGCTCAAAACATTGCTAAATAATTTTAAAGTAGCTATACTTTTCCCCATGATTACAAGCAATTTACATACCCATTCTTTTTATTGTGGACATGGGCATGGCACAATAAGTGAATATGTACAAAAAGGAAAGGACCTAGGCCTAAAGGTGTTAGGATTTTCTGAACATTTACCGTTTCCAAACAATAAACTTTCTCGCTCTCGAATGGACTTTTCTCAAATGTCCTCTTATGAAAGCGATGTACTCTCTTTTAAAGCAGATAAAGATATAAAAATCTTATTAGGTTATGAAGCTGACTATTTTGAAAACTATTATGATTATATGAGCCAAATTAAAGAAAGAGTTGAGTTTCTCACCTTTGGTGTCCACTATATCAAAACAAGTGCGGGCTACATCTCTCCCTTTGTCGATAAACTGGGAGTTGCTGAATTAACTCAATACTTTAATCAATTTAAAGCCGCTATGGAGAGTAAACTCTTCACTTTTGCCGCTCATCCTGATTTGTTTTATTCCGGCTATTTAAAGTGGGATGAAAATGCGATTTCTGTTTCAAAAGATATGATTGCACTTTCTAAGGAGTATGATATTCCCCTTGAAATTAATGGAAATGGGCTTTTAAAAACTATAAGAAATCATCAACCTAATTATCCTTATCATAAATTCTGGGATTTAGCTTTTGAAGAAGGAGCTAAAGTTATTGTTGGCTTTGATGCTCATGAAGTTGAAGATCTTAAAAACTCAGGAGATGAACTTAATAAGTTTTGTTCAACTTACAATTACAAATATTATCAAAGCGAGTTAGAAGACAATAAGCTAGTGTTTAAAAAGGACATGGGGCTGTAATACACATCCTCTCCTCTGTTGTGGGATGAGTGAAGGTGAGAGAGAAGGCATGTAAGTACAATCTTTCTTCTCCTTCATTAGTGCCATAAAGTCTATCTCCTACTATTGGAAAACCGATGGAGGAAAGATGGACCCTTATTTGATGGGTACGTCCAGTTTGAGGAAATACTTCTAACTGTGTAACAAGGCGTCCCTCTTTGTAGTAAATTTTACCTCGTTTGTATTTAGTAATAGCACTTTTTCCTTGAACAAAATCTACAATTTGATAAGGCCTATTCTCTACATCTAGTCGAATCGGCTTATCGATAACGCCTTCCTCTTCTAATATTGCCCCCTCTACGATAGCGTGATAGGTCTTTTCAGTTTCTCTTCTTTCAAACTGCATCGATAGCTTACGTTTAGCTTCTTCTGTTAGTGCAAAGATGAGCACACCTGAAGTATCCATATCG
>CAYYEN010000535.1:0-2864 GCA_964470795.1 uncultured Spirochaetaceae bacterium
GAACGACCACTTTCAAAAATCAAACAAACTAAAATTTTTGAAAGGAGAGCTGAACGACAAATCCTGTGGTCTGTGCGGTATTCGTACCTGCACTCTTTGCGTTCAGCGACGTTTAATCTATGGCATTTTTTAACTCTGCTGTTGGTGTTCTCCAGACTCTCGTTATTGCTCTTGGTGCCGGTCTCGGCATTTGGGGTGTTATCAACCTGCTCGAAGGTTACGGCAACGATAACCCCGGTGCGAAGTCCCAGGGTATGAAGCAGCTTATGGCTAAGTAGATGTAATCAAGAAAAGAAAGGAAAAGCACAATCCAGACGGAACCGGCGGTTGTGTCAAGAAATGTTTGTGGAATAGCAAGAACTTTGATATAATAGGAGCAGGAACCCCGTAACCGGGAGAAAGGCAGGAGGATAAATGCACATAAGCTATAAACCTCTCTGGCATACGCTGGTTGAGCGCAATATGAGGAAAGAGGACTTGCGGATTGCCGCCGGTCTTACCACAAATATGATTGCCAACATGGGTAAAGGCAAAAACATCAGCATGGAAACGCTGGTTCGTATCTGCGAAGCCCTGAATTGTGGAATTTTGGATGTGATTGAGTTGGAGCAAGACGAACCGAAACATGATTGACTTTTGGGGGATAGGATGTTATACTAAGCGAAAATCATACAATGTTTTGCTTGCTGCCGGGGAAGCATTTAGCGCTGATTTCGTATCGATAGGCCTATGGAGATACGAGGTTAACACTTATTTTTTTGTCTATGTGCTTACCCTGTTCGGAAGCAGGACTTGTTAAAATCATAAGCAACTCTGTTTTGTCAGAGTAAATACACAGGGAGGATTTGTTATGTTTAGAGAAATGCGCCGGAAAAGGCAACTTCTTTCAAAAGAAGATACCCAAAAAGTATTGTATCAGGGAACATCTGGAGTTTTAGCTGTATCAGGTGATGATGATTATCCCTATGCGGTTCCGCTTAGCTATGTATATGATGGACATAAAATTTATTTCCATAGTGCCAAAGCCGGACACAAATTAGACTCTATTGTCAAAAATCCGAAAGCCTCTTTTTGCGTAATTGACAAAGACCAAATAGTACCGGATGAATACACAACTTATTTTAGAAGTGTCATTGTTTTCGGAACGATTCGCATTCTTCACGATGAAGCAGAAAAAAGAGAAGCCATTGAAAAATTGGCAGTTAAATATGCGCCTGATGATACAGAAGAAAATCGTAACAAGGCGATTGAAGGGGGATTGAATCTGATATGTATGTTGGAAATGACCCCTGAACATATATCTGGAAAAGAAGCTATTGATTTAGTCAAACAGCATAAATAAGCAATCAAATGTTATTATTAGCCCGCCGGGGCATAGATATTGTGTAGTAGGCCTGCGTTACACAAAACGCAGGCCTATTTGTATTTAAGGAGTGAAGAATATGTGGTTTTTATTGGGTACTACATTAACAGCAAGTTTTTTTGACAGTTTGAATCCATCTGCTATTGCACAGCAGATGTTGCTTCAAGCTATGGTAAAAAAGAAGCGCCATATTTGGTTTTTTATTTGTGGCATTGGAACAGCAAATTTGATAATGGGCCTTGCCATTTACTACGGAATTGCTACATGGGTATCAAAATTTCTTACGAAAATCGTCAATGCGTATCCGCTGTATGTGTATGGGGCGGCGGCAATAGGCGGTATCGTCCTTTTGGGGGCTGGAATCCGGCTTATCATCAAGACAAGACAAAGCAACGCTGAAAAAAACAATAATGGATGTGAGGAAACCGAAAATGTCAAAGCCCCTGCCCAGCTTTCCCCGGTATCGTTGTTTATCATGGGAGCAGCTTTTTGTATGGTAGAATTGACGAGCGCATTTCCGTATTTTGGCTTTTTAGCACTATTGACAAGTTATCATTTGATATTTCCATTGGCGCTGCTATTTATGTTGATTTATACCGGCGAATAAAAAACGCTGCCGTTGCAGGAACACTCATTCCCACAACGGCTGTTTTTATTTTTTCTTGCGCCGGAAATTGAAGGGGCTGTTTTTGATGTTCGGGGATTTTGACAGTATCTTTTTCAATATCTTCTGTTCATCCGGCGGCAGCTTGTAAAAGTCAATGCCGAGCATATTGAAAATGACCGCCCACACCTTTCCGAGATAATCCCCGGAAGATTGAATAGCCTTTCGGATTTCCAGAGCCATCTTCTTTGCAAGGGAATAATCCGGCGTGCTGTCAATGTCATGCTCATGGGCTTTCCGTATGTCGTGTAGAATGGCGTCCCATGTTTTGTGTGTCACATGACAGAAGAAATTTTCTTCCTTTACCTCTGCGGCAAGGATGGTCTTTGAATAGAAATCCTTATCTGCCTGCTTGTATTTCTGGACGATAATCTGCCGCTGTTCTTCCAAAGATTCATAAAGGGTACGGAAGGTAGAGGTTGCATGGCCGTCTATGTATATCTCCGTATCAGTCATAAGCTGTTCAAATTTATCATTGGTAGCAATCTCACACAGGAGCCGGTTGTTGATACGGCCGCTTTTCAGCAGCGCCACCATTTCATCCGTCAAATGCAATTCCATCAAAGGCGTGTTGGCCTGCTCTCTATTTTCTGTCCGGCACAGCAGATAATCAACGGACACCTGATAGAAGTCTGCCAGCGTGACAAGGTTGCCGTGGTTGATTTCCTTATAGTCGTTGGCTTCATAGCTGGCGAGGGCTGACTTTGAAATGCCGGTCAGCTTTGATAATTCTTCCAGATTTAAGCCTTTATCCTTGCGTAACTCCCAAAGGCGCTCCTGTATGGTAGTCGCTCTCAGCATAGGGCGTTCACTCCTTCCCGGCGGCTGTTTTCCTGC
>CAYYEN010000536.1:0-2862 GCA_964470795.1 uncultured Spirochaetaceae bacterium
GCGCAAGCGGCACGTCATATTCATCAATAAGCAAGATGACGGGCTTGCCCCAGTGAGCTCGCAAGGCGCGGCAAAGCGTGAGCAAAATAGTTGCAAGAAGAGATTTATCCGCCCTTCGTTCTATAATTGCCTTTAATACCTCTTTATCAGAAGGATCAACAAGATTGCTTTCAAGCAAATAGCTATGTGCATTACACTGCGTTACGGCAGTTTCTCTGAATAAGCTGAGGCATTCTTCAAAATTCATGCCCTCCATCTGTTTGAGCGAAATCAGCACCGTGGGATATTGATTCATCCACGCCGTGCAAAGAGCTTGATTTTTCGCAACCTCCAGCCCCGCAAAGATTGCTTTGCTGTCTTGTTGTATATCAAAAAAATCGCGCAGCATGGTCATGGTCAGCGTTTTGCCAAAACGGCGCGGGCGCGTGATAAGGGAAACCTTAGGGGGAACAGGGGAAAAAAGCTCTTCGATAAATGCTGTTTTATCCACATAGCAGTATCGATTTTCTCTAATTTCGCGGAAAAATTCACCACCGATCTGAATAGGTAGAGCTGACATAGTCTTTCTCCTTGTGCAACATTATCCATAGAAGGAAAAGCCCTGTCAACGGTGCACCTCAGACGTGGCAACATTACCCGCCGCCACGCTTTTCTGCCAAGCATATTGGGGTCTCCTGCTAGAGTTCGTATCCTGAGGCAGCAGCACAGGGGCACTTTATCTGAACTTTTTTGATGTATACCTCTGCACTAAATTCTCACATTTTTGCAAGATAAGTCGTAAAAAACAATAATTTATATTTTTTTCCGCATTAAGGTGAGAATACAAGCGAGTCTTTTTTCTCACCTTAATGCGGAAAAACACTGCACTAAGCCCTGTCTCCGTCCTGAGAATTAGAGAATTTCTGAAGAAGAGGGGAAATAGCCACAAAAAGGAGAAAACAGAGCGGAAAAGCAGAGAAGGTCACAAACAGCCTGTTCAAATAAAAAAACGGCAACATATCAAAATCATAGAAGATTTTATATGTCACCGCCTATAAACTAAAAAACCTCCACAAGGGAGGTTGATTTTTTAGTGGTGCGCCCGGCAAGATTCGAACTTGCGACACCCAGCGTCGGAGGCAGAGCCACCCCAGCTTGCAGGAAAGTGCTGTTGTTTGTTACAGTATGCACCATATTGCAAATATAGAACTTTTTGTTTTGTTGCACTTTGTTCATCTTTGCGCCGCAGGGTAGCAACAGGGGTAGCAAAGCATTATTTTTACGCATGAGGGTAGCAAGCAAGGTAGCAGAAACCTTGCCTACGAGGAATATACTATGGGTGACACTTTCAGCAAGAGGATTCTTACAAAAGAGCGCGGCGTCTATATGCGTGAAAGCAGCACGCGCAGACATAATGGCAAGCCTGATGTCTGCTTTGACATTACCTACAAAGATATTTCTGGGAAAAAGGTATGGGAAAAAATAGGCTGGCGCAGCGAAGGCATCTCCTTTCAGCTTGCCGCCAAGATACGCCGCGAGCGCATGGAAAGCATACGCGTGGGGAATACTATCACCAGACCAAACAGACGCATGACTTTTGCCATGCTCTTTCAGGAATGGTCTACAGTGCATTTTCCCACATTGAAAAATGACAACAAGCGTACTCTTTACTTGGCTCAAAAGCATATATTGCCAGACCTTGGAACAAGGTTTTTGTGTGACATCACTCCCTTGGATATTGAAAAGCTCATGCTCAAAAAAAAGAATGAAGGGCTTTCCAGTCAGACAGTGCGGCATATTTATTCTCTTATCAGCAGGCTTTACCATAAAGCCATTGCATGGAATTTGTATACGGGAATAATCCCCACCGATAACGTAAAAAAGCCCAAAGAAGGTGCTCGGCGTGAACGCTATCTTACGCAGGATGAAGCCCTGCGCCTGCTGACCACCTTGAAAAACATATCTATCTTGTGGCATGACATCGCCCTGCTCTCTTTGAACACAGGGCTGCGCCTTGG
This sequence comes from uncultured Spirochaetaceae bacterium, assembly GCA_964470795.1. GTDB lineage: Bacteria > Spirochaetota > Spirochaetia > Sphaerochaetales > Sphaerochaetaceae > Bullifex. Next base: position 1,998 of record CAYYEN010000536.1, read on the forward strand.
TGATTGCTTGAGCCTGAGGGGCAAACAGATTAACTTTGAGGCTGGCTTGCTTATTTTCCCCGACACCAAGGGTGGCTATGTTTATGTCACGCCTACGCCAGAAGTTTTTGAAATGCTGCAATGGCGATACCAAGGGCAGGAAGACTTGCTCTTCCCCTCCCCTCACGGCGGCGGGCTTTTGAAAAAAACGGGGAAGCCTTTTTTGCGAGCTGTTGAACTTTGTGGCTTGAATGAAGGTATAAGCGATGCCGCGCATAAAGTTGTCTTCCACACCTTGCGGCATACTTATGCCAGTTGGCTTGCACAAAATGCTGTCCCCATGGAGGTTGTACGCGATATGATGGGGCATAAAGACCCCCGCATGACGCAGCGATATGCCAAACTTGCCCCCGATAATAAAAGGCAAGCTGCCGCTGTTATTTCTCAAATTCTGCATAGCTCTTCCTAATTTCTGTGGAAAACTAACGGGAAGTATATCCTGCATGGATATATTCCAAAATATCTTTATGCGTATAAGCAACACTGCGCCCAATACGAATAAATGACGGACCCATATTGCGGCTTCGATTTGTTGCCAGCGTTGCCCTTGGAATACCATAGAGGGCTTCGACCTCATCGCTTGATAAAAATTCTTTAATCTTGAGCTGCTCTAAACGTAGTGCCTCTGGGCTATGATGAATTTGCGAGACAGAAGCCAGTTCTGTTATAGCATCCTTGACGCCTTGCGTGACAATTTTTTTAATTTCTTCAGGAGTGGTCACAATAACAGAAGTCATACGCTCATCCTTCCTATTCTGTGCATAGTTTGGATCATGCTTCTACCTCCCCAATGAAGCAAGGTGTGGTGCGGGCAAGGGCTATTATT
>CAYYEN010000537.1:0-2856 GCA_964470795.1 uncultured Spirochaetaceae bacterium
CTTCCAGGAACAGGTGGAATAGGTACAACCATATTCTACAGCCTAGGTACAATTTTAGTTCTAGGTGCAGGTATACTGCTTATTGCAAAGAGACGTATGGCTAGCCAAAAATAAATTATAAGGCTTTGGCACTGCTAGGGGAAACCCTAGTAGTGTCAGGCTTTAAAAACTGGTAGCTTATTTGGTTCCAGTGACAAGGAGAACTCTGTATGAAAAAAAACTTATCTACAATTATCTTAATATTGGTATTCCTTACAGGGTTGTCCTTGCTACTGTGTCCAACAGTTAGTGATTATTGGAATTCACTACATCAATCAAGGGCAATTGCTGGATATAGTGACGCAGTCGCAAAGATAGATAGTCTAGACTATGAAAAAATATGGAAAGATGCCCAGGACTACAATAGGAAACTTTTAACCAAACGAAATCGATATTTCTTAACTGATGAAGAAAGGGAGGAATATAATAGTATTTTAAATGTTGCTGGCAATGGTATCATTGGATATATAGAAATACCAGCCATCAAGTCCTCTCTAGCCATCTACCATGGTATAGGAGAATCAATCCTACAGATAGCTGTAGGACATATAGAAGGAACATCCATGCCAGTAGGTGGTGAAGGTAGCCATAGTGTTGTATCTGCCCATAGGGGACTACCTTCAGCCAAGCTTTTTACTGACCTGGACCAATTAGTTGAAGGGGATATATTTATCATCAGTGTATTAAAAGAAACCCTAACCTATGAGGTGGACCAAATCCTTATTGTTGAACCTCATGAGATTAACAGTATTGAGATTGAAGAAGGCAAGGATTATAGTACCTTGATTACTTGTACACCCTACGGTATAAATACTCACCGTCTTTTAGTAAGAGGACATCGAGTAGAAAATCAAGAATCTTCTTACTCAAGCCGAGTTGTGGCTGAGGCCTTGCAGATAGATAGGATAATTGTATCAGTTGCAGTTGCAGTTCCTATACTAATCTTGCTATCAATCTGGGTTTTAGTATATAGCAGACGTAGATGAGGATAATAAAGAGTAAGCATTTTACTAAAGGAGATGATGCATATGCATAAAAAAGATATAGGCTTATACAGAGGATATGTTAAAATCTTATGCTTAGTCCTGATCATTGCGCTAATAATACCCAATGATGTATTTGCTGCTGGGCATGTGGAGCTAGATAGAGATGTTTCACTTAGAATTGATTATAGACCTGGGGGCAATCCCATTTCGAATGTGAGCTTTAGTCTTTACAAGGTGGCAGATATGTCGGTTAATCTTGATTTTACCTTGACTGACGCTTTTCAAGGATATTCTGTATCTTTGGAAGACCTAGACAGTGCAGGATGGAGAAGATTGGCCAATACTTTAGGAGCCTATGTGGCTAGGGACAAGATTCAAGAATTAGAAAAGGCTTCAACCAATAATCAAGGCCAGCTAAGCTTTCCCCAAGATGGAGGAAGCCTAAAGCCAGGCCTCTATTTGCTAATCGGTGAAAGGGCTAGCCAGGGAAATCATACTTATAGTCCAGAGCCATTTTTGGTTTCTTTACCTAATCTAGATACCATGGATCAATGGGAATATAATGTAACTGTATTGCCTAAGTATGATAGTAACTACCACCCACCAGGTGGCGGAGATAGAAAGATTGATCGTAAGGTCTTGAAGATATGGGATGATAAGGAAGGGAAGGAAAATCGTCCAGAGGAAATAACTGTAGAGCTATTGAGAGATGGAAAAGTTTTTGATGTAGTTAAGTTGACGGAAGGAAATGGCTGGAGGTATACTTGGAAGGATTTAGACGGGTCCTATAGATGGCAGATAGTTGAAAAAGATGTGCCAAAGGGATACACTGTATCTATCAGTCAAGAGAATACAACTTTTGTTATTACCAATAGCTATAGACCAGAAAAACCAGGTAAACCGGAAGAACCAGATAAGCCGGAAGAACCTACGGGAGAAGCTAAGCTTCCACATACAGGTATGTTATGGTGGCCTGTTTCTGCCCTTGCTGGTAGTGGGATTGTATTATTACTATTGGGATGGGCTAGAAATTCAAAAGACAAAGAAGACGAGAATGAATAGAAATATTTTAAGAATGAAAAAGGGAAAAATATTAATGACTGTAGGGCTTCTAATGATAATAGCAGCCCTTTTTTTTACAAGTTATAATTTATGGGATGAGAGAAGGGCAAATGCTAGCGCTGCTAGGGTTCTGGAGCAAATTACTCTACCCTCATTAGATGAGGAGGCTACCCCTGATTATCTACTAAACCCGTCTATGGAAATGCCTACCAAAACCATAGATGGGTTTAGTTATATTGGGGTATTGGATATTCCTGCTCTTGATATCTCACTACCTATTATGGCTGATTGGAGTTATCCCAAGCTTAAGATTGCTCCCAATAGGTATCTAGGCTCTGTATATACGGACGATATGATTATAGCTGGACATAATTACCGAAACCATTTTGGTTCACTGAAAGTCCTTTCCTATGGGGACAAGATTTCCTTCACTGATATGGATGGAAATATATTTGACTACAAGGTAGTAGATGTTCAGGAGTTGAAGGCGACAGATGTACAGCTCATGGAAGATGGTGACTGGGATCTAACCCTATTCACCTGTACCTTAGGTGGAGAACGTCGTACAACCATAAGAACTATGAGGACGATTTCATACGATTAAGATATGTTTTTTGTATATTAATAAAATTGACAAAGGGGGGATGGCTTATGAAGATTTATATAAATTTTTTAGGAAGTTTTGAAGTAACTGATGGAGAACGCTCTCTTTTAGAGGAATCTTCAAAAAAATACAAGTTGCATAGACTTATACAATATTTTGTGACCT
>CAYYEN010000538.1:0-2856 GCA_964470795.1 uncultured Spirochaetaceae bacterium
GGTAAGCCTCAAAGGCTTACCTTACTTAGTGCGGCCAGCAATCAGCTAGCGATTCTGTGCAGTTTCTATTCTGCCTGCAGTACCAACCTTTATTGCATAACCAAGAACAGGGTTACTTGTTCCATTTCCATATACAGTATCCCAACAGGTTGCGCCATATGTCGCACCCGTATGTCCACCATCCTTAGTACCTTCCACAGAATTTTTTATTATTCCGGAAGCATCCTTCCAGGCTGCAACATTAATCTTATTATTACCCAGGCTGCCCAAGGTTAGTGTTCTTGCTGTTGGCACTACCGTTATTTCCCAAGCACCGGTTACCTTCTCATCAATCGTTCCTTGAGGAGCCATTGCTGTCGTATCATATTTGTATGCATACTTAGGCTTTACACAACTTGTTGCATAATAACCAATGTAGGGTATCCAATGGGTTCCAGACTTTGCAACTTCAAGGGTTATATTTGTTCCTACTACGCCGTATCCGTCTACAACACAAGTCTCAGGGGTTGTATCTGAATAACTCGTTAAATAAGCATAAACAAGATCAAGGTTATCTGGATCATATGCTGCAATATGTAAACCACCAGCTTTGTCAGCTACAATTTGACAGTATTCACCAGCACTAGACATAGTAGAGTTTACATCAAAAACTCTCATAGGCGTACTCCAACCAGCACCAGTAGTATCAGCGTTCCGGTCTGTTGTTGGTGTCGTGTTGTAACTATACCACAAGCATCGGTTAAATGGATCATACCAAACTGCGGCGACTACATCATCCACACCGGCAAGTTCAGCAGATATTGCAGCAATGGAGACATATTCTCCTGCAACACGTCCTGTTCCGCTACCAGCCAACATACTCACCCAAGTATTTCTGTAGACATATGGATCACCTGCAGTATCAAAATCAACGAAACTTCCAAAATTTGTTCTTGCAGTAGAATTAGTTTGTCCATATTTGAACCTTATTTCCTCATTCATATCATCATAATATGCAAGATACACATTTGTTGTAGTTCCATGAACAGCAGAAGTCAAACTTGGGGACTTTATTCTTTGTTTATTGAATATTCTTGTACCATCTGCTTCTTTTTGCCCAATTGATTCAAGACGCAGCGAATTAGTACTTCCATACGAACCTGTCTGACCAGTTCCTGCTACACCCCAACGGCTTGTCATAAATTGAAATTTATCAGCTGATGTGCTGTTAATATCACCACCTGCTGCAACTCCATAAGAATAGCCAAGTTTGTCATACCCAAATGCAACAGAAGTAAAGAAGTCATATCCTCCCATCCAATACTGTGATGAATAAATATTAGCACCAACCTTTCCTCCCATACTGAAATACAACGGTCCGTTTACAAATGCAAATCCTATAACATTGTTAATCGGGTCAATTTTCATTACAGGCTGTTCAATCACACCACTTACAGGTCTAGCGGCTTCAGTATCGAATTCCCAGACATCAAAATAAACATCATCAGTTAAAATATCATTATTATCATTATTTGGCAGCTTATTCCATTCTCGTGTATCATCATTAACATTGTTAAGAATAGGAATTGAATTTACTGTCAGATCAAAGGTAAGAGTTTTAAGTATTGCATCAATTTTTACCAATGTATTAACATTAAGCTTAAAGCTAACTGATGAATTCTCTGAAATACCAGAAGTCGAACCGTCGAGCTGCACACCTGTTAGGTTAAAGCCGCTGATTGTAACTGTTTCACCCGTGCCATTCGTAACCGATACAGGATACCTACCTAGCGCAGTCCTATTATACCTTGAGGGTTTTGCAGAACTAAGTTTGTCGAGGTTAGTTACAACCTTTGAAATATAGGGCATGACATCGAATGTAGAAGTATTAAACGTGGTAGTTGAAGTATCAACATACGGTATACTTGCAGACTCATTTCTAACCGGCTGCTGAGCATCCCTAACTATTACTCTGACTCCTCTATTAAGTCCTACAGGATTAGCCGAACCGTTTACGCTTGTGACCCAGGCATAACTCCATTCAACATAATGACCTGAACCATCAAGGGACTGAGCAATCTGGGCTAAACCTGAAACAGTATCATCAAGTACCAATTGACCGGAAGGATCTGCCGTTGCAAAAATTCTTTTCTGACCGCCGATTTCAAGTATAATCTGGTAAATACGACGGTTATCATATGCATTACCGCGTAAGATAATAGTTCCGCTTACATCCGGATCCTGTACTGTATTATCATAATCTGAAGCAGTCCTGGGTTCAATGTGGCCCGATTTACCTGCTGCGGTTGTATACAAGCTTCCCATAGTAGAATTCTTATATACTCCGGGAGAAGATTCTAAACTAACAGTGGCATTTATTTCTGCTGTTGTATTAAGCTCATATAGTTTAGCAGTAGGTATAATGTCGTCAGTATTATCCAATTTAAGGGTAATATCTGCTTCTCCGCTTGTCAGCGCTACACCAACATCTGTTGAATCCGTAACCCATACAACATAACCGCTTCTTGATTCATCTGGAATACTGTTCTTTATTGTGTCATCCGGGAACGTTGTAAAATGAACGCCGTATTTAAACAAACCGTCTGTTGTAGTTACTTCTGTTGTAGTTCCGCCGCTGTTCGGATACCGCAAGTGATAAGTTAAAGCTCCGTTTCCTTTTCCGGGAGTTACATTAACCTGGATAGTAAAAGAATTATTTGTAATAGTAAAATCTGAAGCATCAATTGTATAATTTCCTGTAAGCTTACCATCTTCATCCAATACTTCAATCAGATCGTCATACATAAAATCTTCATCACCGGCTTTACCGTTTGCATTTATAAGAGCAATACCGTCACCATTAATGTCAGTTGCAAG
>CAYYEN010000539.1:0-2854 GCA_964470795.1 uncultured Spirochaetaceae bacterium
CATGCTCAGCTGCAGCTATATCATCATCTGCAGCTTGAATGAGCTTTAGGAGAATGTTTTCAACGTCTTCACCAACATAGCCCGCTTCTGTTAGAGTCGTAGCATCAGCAATAGCAAAAGGTACGTTAAGTTTTTTAGCAAGGGTTCTTGCTACTAAGGTTTTACCAGTTCCTGTTGGACCAATTAAAAGAATGTTGGATTTATCAATTTCTACACCAGATTGTTGAATCTTAGATTGATATTTAACACGCTTGTAGTGGTTGTAAACAGCAACAGAAAGTACACGCTTAGCTTCTTCTTGTCCAATTACATATTCATCAAGGTAATCTTTAATTTCTTTTGGAGTCGGAATTTCTTTCAGCTCTGGAGTGCTAGCATCATCTTCATAAGAAGGACTATCTTGTAAAATAGTCATGCAAGTTTTGATACATTCATCACAGATACTGACGCCAGGACCATTGATTAGACGATTAACTTGGTCAACACTCTTTCCACAAAAGGAACAACTTCTTGAACTTCTTGCCATTAGTTCCTCTCCATTACAACATCTGCGATATTGAAAGCTACAGCTTCTTGAGCACTAAAGAAGTGGTCTCGTTTAATAGCTTCGTTAATTTCATCGACAGTCTTTTGGGTATGTTTTGCTAAAATTGAAGAGGTTAGGGTCTTAATACGTTTCAACTCTGCAGCCCCAATAATAATATCGGAAGCTTGTCCTTCAACTCCACCAGATGGTTGGTGAATCATAACACGGGCAGAAGGTAAGATATAACGCTTACCCTTTGCACCACCAGAAAGTAATATGGATGCCATAGAACAAGCCTGACCTAAACAAATTGTTTTGACGTCTGGCTTGATATATTGCATTGTATCATATATGGCCAATCCTGCAGTAACACTGCCACCAGGTGAATTAATGTACAAGTTGATGTCTTTCTCAGGATCTTCACTTTCTAAGAAGAGAAGCTGAGCAATAATTAAATCTGCCATATCATCACGAATCTCACCATCTACGAAGATGATTCGATCTTTTAATAGGCGAGAAAAAATATCATACTGTCTTTCACCTGTACCTGATTGTTCTACAACATAGGGTACTAGTGTATTCATGCGAGGATTTTTATCCAATTTGACACTCCTTATTTGTTTTCTTCTACAACTTCTTCAGCTTTACCAGCTAAGAAATCTGCATAGGATAATTTTTTACCATCTTTAAATGTATTGTTAGCTAAAAGGAAATCTGGAACCATACTGTAGGTGAGATCATCTTTAATCATTTCTGTATACATTTCGATTTGTTTTGCATCTGTAATCTTAGAAGTCATTTCAGCAACTTGTTTGTTAAATTCTTCTTCATTAGGTTTGAAATCTTCAGCTTTTTGAATCTTCTCCATAATGAGTTGAACTTTTAAGTTTTCAGTAGCTGGTTCTCTCCAAGAAGCTAATACAGATTCTTTAGATTGGCCAGAAAGTTCGAAATACTTTAATAGTTGTTCTTCAGTGAGGTTAGGATTGTTCTTTAAAAGATCTTTCCATTGATTCTCAACTTGGAAATCAATCATTGAAGATGGAATAGTGATAGTGGTAGCTTTAGAAACTTCACCAATTAACTTGCTGAGTTTGTAATCTTTCATTCTGGCTTCAAGATTAGTTTTCAATTCAGAAGTTTTTGCATCAACTAAATCTTTAACAGTCTTGTATTCATCTTTAACGTCTTGAGCAAATTCATCATCAAGAGTTGGGAGTTGTCTTTCTTTAACATTGGTCATCTTAACGAGTAAAGAAATTGTTTTACCAGCAAGATCTGAGTTTTCAAAATCAGCGCCATAGGTCTTTGCAATTGTCTTTTCTTCATCTGTGCTCATGCCAACAACTTCTTCATCGATTTGGTAGTAGTTATAGGAAGAGCCAATGGTGAAAGTGAAATCTGCACGGCTAGTACCTGCAACTTCATTGCCTTCGCTATCGAGTTCAACATAGTTGATAGTAACGATATCGCCTTTAGCAGCTGGAGTTGTTTTAGCAATTACCATAGCATTTTGATCTCTTAAAGCATCAATTTCTTTATCTACATCAGCTTTTTCAACTTCTACAACTGGAACTTCAACTGTTAAACCTTTGTAAGTGCCAACTTCAAATTGTGGCTTTACTTCATAGTTAACAGTAAAAGTTACATCTGAATTAGCTTTAAAAGGAATTAAAGATTCTTCATCCTGCAATACTGGTGTGTAGAATGGGAGTGGCTTTTGCTCATCTGTTAAAGTGTCAATACAAGCTTTTAAGTTATCTTCCATACATTGGAAAGTAACATCTTGTCTTAAGGATGCACCGATTTTCTTCTCAATTAAAGCGATAGGTGCTTTACCTTTTCTAAAGCCATTGAAAGTTGCTTCTTTAGCATACTTGTCCAATTGTTTTTTGTATGCTTCTTCAATTGAAGCAGCATCAACAGTCAGCGTTAAAGCGACCTGTGAGTTTTCAAGTTCTTTGATACTCTGATTAGCAAACATATTTGCCCTTCCTTATACTATGTCTTTTCAGACTAAATTGATATTTGTTTTTCAACTTTTCTATCATAACGATTTTCCCTTTTTAAGTCTATGCTTCAAAGAGAATGTCAGTTAAACATATTGATAAAATAAGAAAAAATCTAGATAAGAGCAACTTATTTTAATAAAATTTCCAAATTATTAAATGTTTTGCACTAATTACATAGCGTGTATAGGAAAATATCTTCTAAAGCCGTGTTGATAACCTTGTAACTAGCTTTAGTATTGTTCCCCATAATTAATTGGTAAACCTTAAAGCTTAAGAGTTTCTAGCTTTGCAGTATAATTCTTATCCTTTTCATCAT
>CAYYEN010000540.1:0-2853 GCA_964470795.1 uncultured Spirochaetaceae bacterium
TAAATTGCTGCGCTAACGATGGATTTGAAGAGGTTTTTTTGTACTTCTCTGGTCACGGTCTCTCAAACTCCGATGACTTTTTCATTTGCTGTTCAAATTTTAAAGAGTCTTCACCCAATACTACTGGCCTCTCAAGAAACGATGCATTTGAATTGATTCGCCAGTTCAAAGCCGAATTGTCGGTGGTTGTTATAGATGCATGTGAGGCTGGCCGCAACTTAATCAAAAAAAATGTAACACCACTCTCATACACTTTGAAGTCTAAGTTTTCCAACTTCGTTCAGTTTTCCTCTTGCACGGAAAGTCAGTTTTCACTTGCTGGGGACCGAATTAGCCTTTTCACCGATGAATTTATCAAAGCTTGCTTGAATAAAGAGAAAGGCCCCGTCTACTATTCCGATGTTGAGAACGCTCTTCGAGAGACTTTTTTAGTCGTACCCGGCAGCGATAACCAAATAGCATCACCACCAATTACAGAATTTGCTTGTGCAAAAGCTGCTATTGAAGAGATAGAATCATTAATTCCATCGATGGCCAAAGCGCAGGAATTTATCAATGGCGTGTTCGAGCACACTGTAAATGCTTCAGGAAAAGCGCCGGAAATAAATGATTTATTTGATATACGAACTGTAAAATACGATGATTTTGAACTAGTCCAAAATAAACGCTCAGTGATTGACCTTCTGAGGCGTCGAGGTGGATCGGATTTATTTGTCGAGAGCGATGTTGAAAAAAAGAAACGGCGGCATCCATTTGGTATGAGCGCAGCACTAGCCGCATTTGCATCAGAAGATGACTATGATACGACTTATAACATTTGGAATCATAGTAAATTGCAATCCGTTCATGTCGGTATTTATTTTGAGCCAAAATCTATGGCTCTCAATCGGGTTTTTTCATTTAGTAAAAGCAACACATAACAAGTTGCTGCACGCGGTTAAATTACTCGCTTCGCGTGCTACAATCAAAAATCCTCGCAGCTCAGCTCCGCGTTATGCATAAAAAGAAAATTGATTTTTGTATTAATTCAGTCATGGTGGTATAATGAACTAATGGAGAAAAGATAGATGAATTATTCTGCAATCAAAGACAATCACAAACATGGAACCGTTGGTGAGTTTCTTAAAGATGTCATTACAAGTAATTCTGAAGTATCTATTGTTTCTGCATATTTTACTATTTATGCCTACCATAAATTGAAAGAAAACTTTGACGGAATTAATAAACTCAATTTTCTATTTGGCGAACCTACTTTTATAAAATCCATTGACCCAGAAAAAGTAAATACCAGAGATTTTAAAATTGAAGATGATAAACTGGTTATCCCTCTTGAAAGCAGACTTACTCAAAAAACAATGGCAAAAGAATGTTCTGAATGGATTAAAAATAAAACTGAAATCCGTTCAATGGTAAAACCAAACTTTTTGCACGGAAAACTCTATCACATAAGACAAGAAAGCGGCATTGAGAAAGCAATTGCAGGCAGTTCTAACTTTACTGTTAATGGCCTTGGTCTTGGGGGTAGTAAAAATATTGAGTTGAACTTAATTGTTGATAGTGATCGTGATCGGCAGGAATTAAAAAGCTGGTTTGACTCTATTTGGAATGACCAAACAGGACTTGTTGAAGATGTAAAGGAAGAAGTTTTAAAATACCTTGAACAACTATATGTCGAAAACGAGCCGGAATTCATTTATTTCAAGACACTGTACCATATTTTTGAAGAATACCTCAGTGAACAGCGAAAAGGTGGTTTGCTGGATGAGAAAACAGGGTTCTATGATAGCGAAGTATGGGATAAGTTATACGACTTTCAAAAAGACGGTGTAAAGGGTGCAATCAACAAAATTCTGAAACACAATGGATGTATCATAGCAGATAGTGTTGGTTTGGGTAAAACATTTGAAGCTCTTGCAGTTATTAAATACTTTGAATTGTTGAATGGCAGAGTTCTTGTAGTTTGCCCAAAGAAACTCTCGGGAAACTGGACTGTATATCAGGCCAGTCAAAATCATGCGCTCAATCCATTTAAAAAAGACCGCTTCAATTACACTGTTCTTTACCATACCGACATGGGACGAGAATCAGGTAAGTCGGATGCAAACGGTATCGATTTGGAAAATTTCAATTGGAGTGCATATGATCTTGTGGTGATTGACGAATCGCATAACTTTCGTGGCAACCCTATGGAGAGAGTTAAAGAAGACGGTAGCATAAGAATGAACAGGGCTAAATGGCTTATGGAAAAAGTCGTCAAGTCCGGTGTTAAAACTAAAGTTTTATTGCTCTCTGCAACCCCGGTCAACAACTCTCTAAAAGATCTGCGAAATCAAATTGCCTTTATCACCGAAGGTAAAGAAGATGCCTTATTTGAACAATGCAAAATAAAAAGTATTGGTTTTACACTTGAAAACGCCCAGAAGAATTTTACAAGGTGGGCAGACCCGAAGAATAAAAACAAAAGCATGAAACATCTTCTTGAACGACTTGATTCATCTTTCTTTAAACTGTTGGATGAGCTCACTATTGCCCGTTCACGAAAGCACATCGTGAATTTTTACGACATGAAATCCATCGGAAATTTCCCAAAAAGAGAAAAACCACATTCTGTTTACCCTGAGATAGATACCCAATACAGGTTTCCCTCGTATGACCGGATTAACAAACAGATATTGGAATATAAACTGTCCGTATTTAATCCCTCTGCCTATGTTATTCCTGCCAGACAAGCTAAATATGAAGCACTTGCAGGCGCACTGGTATTGAATTTCAAACAATCAGACCGTGAAAATTTTCTTATTGGCATGATGAAAATAAATTATCTCAAGCGGCTGGAGAGCTCGATTGAATCAT
>CAYYEN010000541.1:0-2851 GCA_964470795.1 uncultured Spirochaetaceae bacterium
AGTTATAGAAAAACCTAATATATTTCAGAAGAATAAACTCGGAGAAGTGAAAGAAGTAAAAGCAAATGGGTCATTGCTAAGTAAAAATTCTTCGTATCGAGATAATGGACTTATTGAAGTTATATATTATGATGATAAGTTACCTGAAAATAATGAGTAAAAAGAGTTATGTTAAAGGACAAACTATTTAGTAAATCTAATATTAACATTGATCTTTCCAAGAAGATATATGATATAGAAAAGATAAAAAATGTTGTAACTACCTATTCTGATATCGCGAAGTTTAAGGTGGAGGAAATAGGTGAATACTATAGGGTACATTTGATTAGGTCGAAGTATGACGGAAGGGTTACACTTAAAGAATTTGAAAATTATCTTATAGATTCAATGAATTAGTGGGTTGAATGATGGAATTCAAGTATAAATCGGATTTATATCCAAAGGTGGCATTAATAAAGGCAGCATATCATTTTACAGATGAATTTTACGTTCATCTTGATGAAAAAGACGGATATTATGTTGTAAATATTGAGCCAAAAGCTGATAGTGATATTTCCGAAATGGAATTTAATAATGAGATGTTGGCACAGGTTACAAGATATGAGATATTTCAGCAGACTAAAGAGATAAGGGAAATATCTTTGGCAAGAGCTTTAGCCTCAACTGTTATAGAGAAGGATAGCATAGTAACTGATGATGATGCCGACGAAGATGCTGAAGATATATTGAAGAATTGGTTTGCAGAGTGATGGCTGGAGCAGAAATCATACAAATATGTTTGGTTGCGTTTTTGTGTGTTTACGCGACAATTACAGATTTAAAAAGAGGTCAAATAAGCAACAAATTAATAATGGTGTTTCTTATAATTGGAGCACTAATAGATTTCGTTTTTTACAAAGCAAATAGCTTTTTGATACAAACATTTCTTATAAATGTTGCGATTATGGTTATTGTGTCATTACTGCTATATCTGGCACATATTTGGGCTGCGGGAGATAGTAAGCTCGTAATTGTTATAAGTATTTTGTATCCAATTAGGTTCACTATATCAAACGCGGGGTTCCTGTTAGAGGTACTAATACCTGCATACGCATTTGTTTTTAGTTTTTTATTCTTAATTGGTGATTCCATCTATCAGACGATAAAGAGAAAAGAATCTCTTTCAATAAATGAAATAATTGCAAAAGTAAAACGTAACATTTGGAGTTATCTAGCAGGCTGTATATATGTATTAACATTTTTGAAAGTGGAAATTCTTCTTGAAAATTTTTATGATCTGAAGCTTGGTTACTGGAAAATACTTTTGAATATTTGTTTATTAGCAATAATTTCGTCAGTAAAAATATTAAAAAACAGATTTGTTGTAATTGGTGTTGGTACTGCATCTATTGTTTTATCATTGATTTCTGGTGTATGGGAGATGAATCTACAGAGATTAGGCTATTATACGTTAGTTGTAATACTTATGATAATTAAATCATACATAGAGCAATACAACTATGAAGAAATAAATGTTAACGATTTAAAAAAAGGACAAATATTATCTACGGGTTCATCAATCCTTATCAACAGATATAAAGCAGAAAATTTACCAGGCATATCTACAGAGGATATGAGAAGTCGATTAACAGATGTTGAAGTGAATGTGGTAAAAGAGCTTGCAAAGAAAAAGAAAGATTTAAGGATTATTACAATAGTGCGTAAGATTCCTTTTGCAATATTTATATCTATAGGAACAATAGTGTTTTTTATAGTTGGTATGTATAATGTATATTTATCTTAAAAATTATAATGGTATTAATTGCATATACAGTTATTCTAAGGATTTAGATAATGTGAGTATTCTGCTTAATCAGGGAAAGAATGTCTTATTTCATGACACTGATAAATGTTATTTATATCCGGATAATACATTCTTTTTTATTGATTCTGAAGAAAATGAAAAGTTGAATATTTTATGTGAAGAGGATGTTCTACAGTTTAGAGATAATGGTGTTGGATTCGTGTTTTATTCATCTGAAGCGGATGATAATACAATTGTTCCAACATGTGTTTGTAACTCTAACTGTATTATGTGTCCTATTCCTGAAAATGTAAGACGTAATTCGGATATTTTAAACATAGATTTCTTGCTATTACAGGCAAAACATATTCCTAAAGGAGCAAAACATATTACATTGACAGGTGGAGAACCATTTGTTCTTGGAAAAGATATATTTATTCTTCTAAAGTATATTAGAGATGAATTGCCATATACATCACTTCAGATTTTAACGAATGGAAGAATTTTTGCTAGTAAAGCATATTTTAATGAATTGATAAATAGCATACGAAGTAATTTAGAAATAGGAATACCTATTCATGGAGCAAGCAAAGATGTTCATGATTATATTACATCTGCACCAGGAAGTTTTGACCAAACAATAATTGGAATAAAGAGACTCATCGCACGCGGTATAAAGGTTGAGCTGAGAATAGTAGTTAGTAAATTAAATGTAGCGTACATAAAAGATATTGCAAGTTTGATTGTAAAAGAATTTCCCAAAGTCAATAGTGTAAAAATAATGGGATTAGAAATGCTAGGAAATGCTGCAGTAAATATGGAGAGTGTATGGCTTCCATATCAAGATGCTTTTGATAAATCAGAAGATGCGATTAATATCTTACTAAGTACAGGAATTGATGTGGCAATCTATAATTTCCCATTATGTGTTGTACCAAAAAAGTATTGGGGAATTTATAAAAGAAGTATTGGGGAGAGCAAGACAAAGTATCTAACAGAATGTTAAAAATGCAAAGAAAAGGAAGAATGCGGCGGATTTTTATCGGGAAACAAACGAGTGATTTAAAA
>CAYYEN010000542.1:0-2839 GCA_964470795.1 uncultured Spirochaetaceae bacterium
ACAGTGCTTAGGAAGGGATAAAAGAGCATCAACTTGGCTATTAAGAAGTGTAACCTTCTGACTTGCAAGCGCGGACCATAAGTTAACCATAGTTGAGACGTTATAGAGCAAATGACATTCAGGTTTTTCAACAGTTCCAAAATAAGCTGCCAGTTCTTTAGGAGCCATAACAACTTCCCCTTTTAAAATTACCGTTGGGCAGACACATTCCAGCACTAAACGAATTAGTCTCACTATGGTGTGAACTTGAGGTAGGTTTCTGCAGTTTGTTCCTAACTCTTTCCAAATATAAGGAACAGCATCAAGGCGAAAGACTTCCACTCCTAAATTGGCTAAACGCAACATAGAGTATAACATCTCATTTAATACTTTTGGATTTTTATAGTTTAAGTCCCATTGAAATGGATAAAAGGAAGTAAATACCCACTTTCGCATCTCCTCACACCAAGTAAAATTACCAGGAGCACTGCTTGGAAAAACTTGAGGCACTGTGCTTTCAAAGCTATCGGGAAGAGTTCTATCGCTGTAGCACAAGTACCGCTCTTGATATTCCGCCTTACCCATTTTAGCCTCTTTTGCCCAACTGTGCTCAGAAGAGGTGTGGTTCATAACAAAGTCGAGACAAAGACTAATACCTTCAGCTCTTAAACTTTTAGTTAAAGAGGCTAAATCCTCATTATTGCCAAACTTTTCATCAACAGTATTAAAATCTGAGACAGCATAACCACCATCATTCTCTTTTTCAGGCATTGAGAGTAAAGGCATTAAATGTAAGTATGTAATACCCATTTCTTTTAAGTAAGGAACTTTCTTTATTAAACCGTTAATATCTCTTGCAAATAAATCGGTATACATGGTAAGAGCTAGAGTTTTTCTATTTAAATACCAAAGAGTATCCTCTCTCTTACTGTCTAGTTCTTTTAATTCATCACTTCTAACAATAGAAAAAGCTTCCATTTCTTTTTCTAATTCCGCTAAAGAGGGATTATCTGAATAGAGTTCTTGGTAAAGTAATTCAATTTCCTCTTTTCTTTTTGAAAAACGATTAAAGTAATTGCTCATAGCTCTCTCCTTATGAGATATCTTATTATATGTTTTGTTTTATGACAAGCGCTTATTATATATTTAATGGGGTTTATTATCATAATATTAACAGACAATATGATAGCAAATATATATATTTCCTTTATTTATAGTTATTTAATTAATTAATAGAAATTATTCATACTAGAATAGTAACATATTATAGTAATATTTATATGTTTATCGGTTGACATATAGAAAAACCTATGCTAATAATAAACTATCTAAAAGGAGATATTCAAAAAAAATGAAAAAACATTACATTCTTTTATGTTTAATCTTAATTGTTACCACCCTCTTTGTTAGCTGTGGCAATAAAGCAAAAGAAGAGGCTAGTACAACCACAAAGACAACTAACAAGGTTTCTATTTCCTTCTTAAACTCAAAAGGTGAAATTCAAGATAGTCTAGAGCAACTTGCTAAAGAGTATGAAAAAGAAACAGGCGTTAAAGTTGAAATTCTTGCCTGTGGGGCTGGAGAAGTTCCTTACACCAAAATTACAACCATGTACAATAGCGGTAACGCACCTACCCTTGCGATGCTTGATACTTTAGATGTACTCGCTCTTGCAAAAGAATATGCACTCGATTTATCTAATGAAAAGTGGATAGCTGATACAGAAAGCCAAATTGTGAAACTTGATGGTAAAGTATACTCTTTCCCGTTCTGTGTAGAAGGAAGAGGTATTATTTACAACAAGAAAGCTATAGAAGACACGCTTGGACATAGTTTTGACCCTACTTCTATTAATAGCACAACTGCCCTTTCCTCTCTTTTACAAGAGTTAAGAGCTAACGGGATGACTAATCCTGTATTCTTAGCAAAAGAAGATTGGTCTTTAGGTGCTCACCAACTAGGTTTCTTATATGATGCTTATGATGGTACAACAGAAGGCTCTGCAGTAATTATCAATAAGCTTAAACAAGGGGA
Organism: uncultured Spirochaetaceae bacterium; assembly: GCA_964470795.1. Lineage (GTDB taxonomy): Bacteria > Spirochaetota > Spirochaetia > Sphaerochaetales > Sphaerochaetaceae > Bullifex. The sequence continues at coordinate 2,014 of CAYYEN010000542.1, forward strand.
CAATCCTTTAACAATTGATAGATTTAATCAATTTATGGACACTTTAGATCTTTTAATTGAATACAACGTTTATAAAGCTGACCCAATTGGTGCAGATTACGATGAAGGTGCTTTAAAACTTGCAGATGGTGAAGTAGCTCTTTGGCCTAACGGTTGCTGGGCATGGCCTAATTTAGCAGAAGGTGGTGCAAAAACAACCGATGAGTTTGGCTTCCTCCCCTTTACTCTTGGTTCTGATACCACAGACTTTGCCAACACAGACATTCAAGCTTCAGCTTCTAAGCAAGTTATGATTGACAAAAAGCAAGCCTCTAGCGAACAAGTACAGGAAGCTAAAGACTTCCTTAACTGGTTAGTATATTCTGAAAATGGTCAAAAATTGTTAGTTGAAAAATGTGCAATTATACCAGCAGCTAGTAACAACCCTAATAAGCCTGCAGATCCTCTTGGAACTGACATCGTTAATAAACTTGCTAGCGGCAATGTTTATAACTCCTGTTTCATTGCTCCATCCGATCATTGGTCTTCCATGGGTGCAGCACTACAAAAATACATTAGTGGTAACTCTAGCAGAGGTGAATTTGCAGCAACTCTTTCAGCCTACTGGAAAGCTCAAAACTAATAACTAAACTTCCACCTTTTCTCAAGAAGGGGTGGAAATTAAAGGAGTAAAAAAGTGAAAAAGGATAAAAACTCTAGCTTAAAAGCCGGTTTTATGTTTGCAACTCCCGGCCTTCTAATCTTTTTATTGGTAGTAATAGTGCCCTTTATTTATGGGTTTTATCTTACCTTTACAAATTGGAATGGTGTAAGTGATGCAAAATCT